>NZ_WWCX01000148.1:0-9055 GCF_009857655.1 Duganella vulcania | reverse complement strand
GCCTCGTTCGGCCTGCGCGGCATGGCCGAGCGCGCCCGCGCGCTGGGCGGCACGCTCGCCCTGAGCCACGCGGCCGGCGGCGGCACCGTGGTGTCCATCAAAATTAAGCACGAAAGCGCGCGCGCGGCCCTCATCGGGGCGGCCGCCGGCGCTACAATAGCGGGTGAAAATATTTCTGCCGTGAAATAGCAAAAGATCAATAGAGAGTCACATGTCAGAAAAAGCCATCATCAAGGTCTTCATTGCCGACGACCACGCCATCGTGCGGGAAGGCTTGAAACAAATCCTGGCCGAGACGCGCGACATCGTCGTGGCCGGCGAGGCCGAGAACGGCCTGGACGCCATCAAGCTGTTCCGCAAGGCCGACTGCCAGGTCATGCTGCTCGACATCTCCATGCCCGACCGCAGCGGCATCGAGGTGCTCAAGCAGATCAAGAAGGAAAAGCCGGAGCTGGCGGTGCTGATGCTGTCCATGCACCGCGAGGACCAGTACGCGATCCGCTCGCTCAAGGCCGGCGCGGCCGGCTATCTCACCAAGCAGAGCGCGCCGCGCGAGCTGGTGACGGCGATCCGCCAGGTGGCCGGCGGCCTCAAGTACATCAGCCCGGCGCTGGCGCAGGAGCTGGCCAACCACGTCGGCGAGGACCACGAGGCGCCGCCGCACGACAGCCTGTCCGACCGCGAATACCAGACCCTGACCATGATCGCCTCCGGCAAGACGGTCGGCATGATCGCCAAGGAACTGTCGCTGTCGGTCAAGACCGTCAGCGAGTACCGGGCCCGGCTGCTGGTCAAGATGAAGCTGAAAAACAGCGCGGAACTGACCCACTACGCCATCAAGAACCAGCTGATCGAATAGGCATCGGCGGGCGCTTGCCGGAATGCCCACACTTGATACCCTGATGAAAGCCACATTCCACCCTTTTATTCAGGCTATGCCGACCGGGACGCGGGCTTAATATGGTTTAATGAACAAACCTTTAAGAGGCAGCATCTGATGTCCAGCAAATCCTCCACTCCCGAGCAGAATCCGGCCGACATCGCGCGCGAGGCGTTCAAGCGCCTGGCCGTGCGCCGCATCGCGCCGACGCCGGAAGCCTACCGCGACATCTACCACGAAATCGCCGGCATCGCCGCCGAGCCGGCCGCGACCGCGCCGCTGGGCGCGGTCGATCCCGGGCCGGAATCGGTGCTGAGCCAGTTCGCCACCCGCCTGACCGAGAACACCGGCGACCTGGCCGACTTCGGCCGCCGCTTCAACCGCGCCGTCAAGTCGCGCGACTGGGAGGGCTACGCCAAGGCGCTGTCGCAGCTGGTGGAAAAACACTTCGTCAGCAAGAAGGGCGGCATCGAGCTGGCCGGCCTGGCGCCGGAGGACGAGCAAAGCCGCACGCTGCGCGACCTGCTCAGCCGCACCCTGACCTTCGCGGTGGCGTCGCTGCTGTCGGGCGCGCCGGTGCTGGTGGCCGAGGCCGAATCGCTGGGCGCGGCCACCAAGCTGGCCCACAGCGAGGAGGCGCTGGCCGAGATCGCCGTGCGCCTCAAGCAGCTGTGCTACCAGATCGAGCTGCGCGGCGGCGACAGCGGCGAACAGCAGGAACTGCTGCTGCGCCTGTTCAAGCTGCTGCTGGAGAATGTCAGCGAGCTGCTTGACGACGACAGCTGGCTGCGCGGCCAGATCGAATCGGTGCAGAACCTGATCACCGGCCCGATCGACGTGCGCGCGCTGGAGGAAGCCACGCGCAGCCTGAAGGAAGTGATCTACAAGCAGGGCCAGCTCAAGCACAGCCTGTCGGACGTCAAGCTCACCGTCAAGAACATGATGATGACCTTCATCGACCGGCTCGGCCAGGTCGCGGCCTCGACCGGCGACTTCCACGAGAAGATCGGCGGCTACTCGGAAAAGATCAGCAAGGCCGACAACATCGCCGAGCTCAACAACATACTCGACGAGGTGCTCAAGGAAACCCGGCTGGTGCAGAGCGAGGCGCTCAAGGCGCGCGACAAGATGGTCTTGGCGCGCCAGGAGGTGCAGGACGCCGAGAACCGCATCCACGCGCTGGAGGCCAAGCTGCAGCATTTGAGCGAGCTGGTGCGCGAAGACCAGCTGACCGGCAGCCTCAACCGCCGGGGCCTGGACGACGTGTTCGAGCGCGAGACCGCGCGCGCCGACCGCCGCGGCACGCCGCTGTGCATCGCCATCCTCGACCTGGACGATTTCAAAAAGCTCAACGATACCTACGGCCACATCGCCGGCGACGCCGCGCTCAAGCACCTGGTCAAGATCGTCAAGGACACGCTGCGCTCGATGGACGTGATTGCCCGCTTCGGCGGCGAGGAATTCCTGATCCTGATGCCGGAGACCTCGGTCGAGGCGGCCGCCAGCACGATGACCCGTTTGCAGCGCGAACTGACCAAGCACTTCTTCCTGCACGATAACGAGAAGGTGCTGATCACCTTCTCGGCCGGGGTGGCGCTGCGCCGTCCCAACGAGGAGCAGACCGAGCTGGTCAAGCGCGCCGACAAGGCCATGTACACCGCCAAGCAGACCGGCAAAAACCGGGTGGTGGTGGCCGACTAGCCCCGTTTATTGTCATTTTTATTCCAGCCCGGCGCCCGCCGGGCTTTTTTTTGCCCAAAAACAAGGTCGAAAAATAATTATTTTTGCCCTAAAGATTCCGCGAACGCGGTCGTTTAAACGGGCATGTGCGATGAACTTTAGCCCTGAAATCGAAAATTTCCCGCTTTTTTTGCCCTTAATTTTCCCACTGGGCAACCGTTACCAGTTACAACAGCGGTTTGAATGTCTCGGAATGTGGAGACAGACCAATGGGAACTGAGCATATCGCCGAATCGTATTTTGGAGAAACATCATGGCACAAGTCATCAACACTAATATTGCATCGCTGAATTCGCAACGTAACCTGACCACGTCGCAAGCAAACCTGTCGACTTCGCTGCAACGCCTGTCCTCGGGTCTGCGCATCAACAGCGCAAAAGACGACGCCGCAGGTCTGGCCATTTCGGAACGCTTCACTTCGCAAATTCGCGGCAATACCACGGCTGCACGTAACGCCAACGACGGTATCTCGCTGGCTCAAACGGCCGAGGGTGGCTTGAGCACCGCAGGCGACCTGCTGCAGCGTATCCGCGAACTGGCAGTCCAGTCCGCCAACGGCAGTAACTCCGCATCGGATCGCCAATCGATCCAGAACGAGGTGGGCGCTCTGTCGAAAGAGCTCGACCGCGTTGCCACCAGCACCCAGTTCAACGGCCAGAACGTACTCGACGGCAGCCTGACCAGTACCCAGTTCCAGGTCGGCGCCAACTCGGGCCAAACCATTAACATCGGTGTGCAGAGCGCCCGGGCCAGCGACATCGGCAACAACACCATCAAGCCGGTCGATACGGCCACCTCGCTGTCGCAGGCCGTTACCGGCGCCAATGCCAACCTCGACACCGCCGATGCCGCCAACCTGCTGACCGCCGACGAAACGCTGACCATCAAGTCCGGTGCCGGCACCACCCAAGACATCTTCGTCAAGGCACCGCAGCTGGGCGCTACCCCTCCGGTCAACGGCGACACCGCCGCCTCCACCGCCGCCAAAGTGAACGCCGCCTCCGGCACCACCGGCGTGACGGCGCAGGCCAAAACCGTCGCCACCATCGCTGGCGTCGTCGACGGCTCGGTCAACTTCCAGTTGCGCGGCGCTAACTCGATCGCCAACGATCCAAACTCCAAGGCTGTCACCATTAGCGCCAAAGTGGTCGGTGGCGACCTGTCGGCCTTGGCCCAGGCTGTCAATGCCCAGACCGCGACCACCAACGTCACCGCCAGCGTCAAGCTGGACGCAACCGGCAAAAAAGAACTGCAATTGGTCGACAGCACGGGCAACAATATTCAGTTGTCCTCCCAGACCGGTGACGTGGCACTGCAATCGGCCACCGTGCGCGGCGCGGACATCGGCGGTTCGCCTTCGGCCACCACCGTCTCACTGGCTACCGGCGGCTCGGCAGCGGTCGGTGGTCGCGTCGAATTTTCGTCGGACTCCGGCTTCTCGATCACCAGCACGGTCGGCGTGATCACTGGCGGCACTACCGTCGGCAGCGATCTGCAGTCCGTCTCGAAAATCGACGTCAGCACCGTGGATGGCTCGAACGCTGCGCTGAAGACCATCGACTCGGCGCTGAACTCGATCAACAGCAACCGTGCGGCGCTCGGTGCGATTCAAAACCGTTTTGCGTCGACGATCTCGAACCTGAACACGACGACGGAGAACTTGTCCGCTTCGCGTAGCCGGATTCAAGATACCGACTTCGCGTCGGAAACGGCCAACCTGACCCGCGGCCAGATCCTGCAACAAGCTGGTACCGCCATCCTGGCCCAGGCCAACTCGCTGCCGAACGGCGTGCTGTCCCTGCTGCGTGGCTAAAATCCGGGGAAGGATTGACCCGACAAGGTCACCCTGACTAGGTTCCCCGGCTGATTTATTCAGTCGGGGATTTTTCACAAAGGAAGCATCATGACTATCGATACCATCGGCTCGGCCACCCAGGCCCGCCCAGTAGACCGCCCGGCCACAGCCGCTGGCGGCGATGTCGCTGCGCAAGGCGCCACGCGCGCACCAGCCACTGCCGTGGAAACAGCGGCCGCCGTCAAAGGCCCGGCCAATGTACCGACGCTGGAGCAGGTCAACCAGGCCGTGTCGCAGCTGAACAAGTCGGCGCAAGCCAAGTCGCAAGGCCTGGAATTCTCGGTCGACAGCGACACCAAGCGCACCGTGGTCAAGGTGATCGACCAGACCACCAAGGAAGTGCTGCGCCAGATTCCCTCGCCCGAAGCGCTGGAAATCGCCAAATCGCTGGAGTCGAAGTCCAGCAACTCCGGTTTGCTGATCCAGCAAACCGCCTGAAGCGGCCGCGCTCGCGCGCGCCGCTTTTTTCCCATGCATGGCATCCTGACACCGGGAGCGCCTGCCCACTGCCCCGCCACGTCCCCTTCGCTGCCCGTTTTTTCAGCTTTGCCTGAACTGGCAGGTATTCTCCCCTCTCAAGTCCGGTTTGATTCTGCCGATATTGTCTTATATTATTGCTTTACTTAGGAGCACATCGTGGGCATCTCTTCAGCGGGCATCGGCTCTGGCCTCAAGGTCGACGACATCGTCAGCAAGCTGATGGCAGTGGAGTCGCAGCCGTTGGCCGATTACGACAAGAAATCGGCCAGTTATCTGGCGAAGGTGTCCGCGTTCGGCAATTTGTCGAGCGCTCTCGGCACCTTCCAGAGCTCGCTCAGCAGCCTGAGTTCCCTGTCCGGCTTCCAGTCGCTCACTAGCACCCCCAGCGATTCCTCCGTGCTAACGGCCACCGCCAACAGCACCGCCCAGCCGGGCAACTACCGCATCAATGTCACCCAGATCGCCCAAGCGCAGACGCTGGCCTCCGCCGGTTACAAAAGTACCACGGCGGCCATCGGCCTCGGTGGCAAGACCACGATCAACTTCTCGCTGGGCACGATCAGCGGCGGCACCTTCGGCATCGCCGGCACCGCGCTCGGGGCCAGCCTGAGCAGCGGAGGCCTGACACCGGGCTCGCTCAGCATTAACAACACCGCAATCAGCACCGACGGCACCACCCGCAGTGCCCGCCTGCTGGCCGACGCCATCAATGCCAAAAGCACCACCACCGGTGTGTCGGCCAAGGCCGCGCCCACCGTCACCAGCGCCACACTGTTCGGCGGCGGTGGCGCCTCCAGTTTCGGCGCCGTCGATACAAGCGGCGGCGGCACCTATTCGCTGACGGTCGGCGGGGTGGAAATAGCCGCCCAAGCGGCCGGCGTAGCGGGCGGCAGCGGTGTCACCGCCGCCGCGCTCGACGCCGCGCTGACGGGCAACACCGCCGTGGCGCGCGCGCTGGCCGACGCCAACATCACGGTGACGGGCACCGCCGCCGGCGGCGACCTGCAGTTCACCAACGCCGACGGCAGCAACATCGCCATCGCCGAAGCGGTGTCGGGCAGCGTGACTGGTGGCATCGGCAACATCGGCGGCGCCAACATCGGTTCCAGCACCACCGCGGTGGGGTCGATCTCACTGGTGTCGGCCGACGGCAGCCCGATCACCGTCGGCGGCACCAATCCGGCCGGCGCCGGCTTCACAGCCGGCGTCGGCGGCGCCTACCTGGGGGCCGGCTTCGCGTCCGACTCCAGCCGCACCAGCGGCAACATCGTCATCGACAGCAGCAACAACACGCTGCAGGGCATCATGGCGGCGATCAACAAAGGGGGCTTCGGCGTTACCGCCAGCATCGTCTCGGACGGCAGCACCGGCACCGGGGCTACGCCCAACCACCTGATCCTGACCGCAAGCGACACCGGCCTGAGTTCGACGATGAAAATCACCTTGGCTGGCACCGGAGGCAACCCTCCCGATGGCGCCTTGGTCAGCCTGTTGAGCTACGATCCGGCCGGCACGCAGAACCTGAGCCAGAAGGCGGCCGCCGCAGACACCAAGGCGTCCGTCAACGGCATCGCCGTCACCAGCTCCACTACGGGCATCTCCGGCGCCATCACCGGTGTGACCATCAGCGCGCTCAAAGTCGGCAGTTCCAGCCTGACGGTCTCCAAGGATACCGCCTCGCTCACCGCTTCGGTCACCAGCTTCGTCAAGGCCTACAACGATCTCAGCAGTCAGATCACCACGCTGGGCGCGTACAATCCCGACACCAAGACTGGCGGCCCATTGCTCGGAGACAGTACCCTGCGCAATCTGCAGGCGTCGATCCGCCACCAACTCGGCGCCTCGATCACCGGCCTCAAAGGCAGCAGTCTGACCAACCTATCGCAGATCGGCATATCCTTTCAGAAAGACGGCACGCTGACGCTGGACAACAGCAAACTGAACAAGGCGATCGCCAGCAACTATGGCGACATTGCCGGCCTGTTCGCGGCGGTCGGCCATAGCAGCGACCCGGACATCAAGTTCGTCAGTTCCAGCGGCAAGACCCAAGCTGGCGACTACGCGATCGATATCACCCAACTCGCCACGCAGGGCGTCCTGCAGGGCGCAACCGTGCTGCCGGCTGAAACCGTGATCGGCGCCGACACCTCGTGGACCGTGACGCTGAACGACACCAAGCCAGCCACACTGGCCAACACCGCCACCATTTCCTTGCCTGCCGGTAGCTACAATCCCAGCCAACTGGCGACACTGCTGCAATCGGCCATCAACGGCGTCAGCGCCTTCTCTACCGCAGGTTCCACCGTCGCCGCCACGGTCGGTGACGATGGCAAGCTGAAGCTGGCCTCGACCCTGTACGGCTCGAAATCGAACTTGCAGATCAGCACAGTCAGCGGCACCGACATTTCCGCCGTCTTCGGAGGCGCCAGCTCGGTAGATGGACTCGACGTGGCCGGCACCATCGGCGGCTACACCGCCACCGGCAGCGGCCAGACACTGACCGGTTCGCCGGGCGCGCCGATCGACGGCCTCAAACTGACAATCACAGGCGACACTATCGGTTCGCGCGGCAGCTTCGGTTTCTCGCAGGGGTATGCCTACCAGCTCAACACGCTGGCGGCGGGTTACCTGGGCGGTAGCGGCCTGATCGCTGGCCGCACCACAGGCCTGAACAATTCGGTCAAGGACATCGGCAAGCAGAAGGACGCGTTCGCCTCCCGCCTGGTCGACATCGAAGCGCGTTACCGCGCCCAGTACTCGGCGCTCGACACCTCGATCGCCAGCATGAATACCACCGCGTCATTCTTGGCGCAACAGTTCGCGGCGCTTGCCAAGCAATAGCCGCTGACGCTTTAACAGGAGACAGAGTATGTTCGGATCGCGACAAACTGGCGTGCACGCCTATGCCAAGGTTGGCATGGAAACCGGCGTGGTGGCCGCCAGTCCTCACAAGCTGATCGTCATGCTGTTCGACGGCGCCCTGGTGGCGCTGAGCAGCGCGCTGAACGGCATGCGCAATGGCGACATCGGCGAGAAAGGCAAATCGATCTCCAAGGCCATCATGATCATCGACAGCGGCCTGCGCGCCGCGCTCGACAAGAAGGCCGGCGGCGACATCGCCGAGGGCCTGGACGCGCTGTATGAATACATGAGCGCGCGCCTGCTGACAGCCAACCTGAACAACGACCCGGCGATCCTGGAGGAAGTGCAGCGCCTGCTGACCGAATTGCGCGACGCCTGGAACGCCATTGCCGACACCCCCGCCGCCACCGGCATCCGCCCCACCACCAATCTCGCGAGCGCCTGATTCATGATGACCAGCCAAGATATCCTTTCCGTGTACGCCGCCATGGCCGACCTGACCGAACAGATGGTGCAGGCCGCCACGCGCAGCGACTGGGACCAGTTGGTGCTGCTGGAGCAGCGCTGCGCCGCGCACGTGCAGGCGCTGCGCGAGCAGGAGCCGGCCCAGCCGATGCAGGGCGCCGAGCGCGAACGCAAGATCAGCCTGATCCGCCAGATGCTCAACGCCGACCGCCAGATCCGCGACCTGACCATGCCGTGGATGGCGCAACTGTCCAAACTGATCAACTCCACCGGCACTGAACGGCGCGTGATTAACGCCTACGGCAGCGTCTAAAGCAGGGGCGCGCCATGATGCCGCCAGCGGTCACCATCTTGCCGGTCGGCCCGGCGGCCGGCGTCGGTGGCGCCGCGCCGGTGGGCGACGGCCGCCAGGCGGCCTTCCAGCGCGCGCTGCAAAGCCTGGTCGGACAACCGGTCACGGCCGAGGTGCTGTCCAAGTACAACGACGGCAGCTTCCTGGTCCGCGTGGCCGACAACGCCGTGCGCATGATGCTGCCGCCGGACGTGCAGGTGGGCGCCGACGTGCCCCTGACCGTGCTGACGGCCAGCCCCCGCCCCACCTTCCAGCTCGCGAACAATCCCCCCGGCAGCTCGGCCACGGTGGTCTACGGCGACACCGCCGAAGCCGCCTCCGGCCTCTATTCCCCCACCCTGCCGTCGCAGGACGCGCCGGCCACCTTGCCTGGCACGCCCCGTCAGCCCGGCGGCGCCGCGCCGGGCCAGCCGGCCACGCC
>NZ_WWCX01000147.1:0-9501 GCF_009857655.1 Duganella vulcania | reverse complement strand
CCATGCGCGGCGCGCACCAGGCTTTCGACCGTCTCGCCGCCGGCCAGCGGCTGGCTGGGCGCCGCCGCGCCGATGGCGTAGCGCTTGGGCCACAGCGTGCGCACCACGAAGCGCTCCTCGGTCAGCGCGCCGCGCGCCTTGACATCGCCGCCGGCAAAGAACGCCAGGCTGGCGGGATCGACATAGGAACGGTTGGTGGACAATTTGGGCGTCAGCTCGACCGCCAGCGAGGCCGCGCCGTCGGCCCGCGCCAAGCGCGCGTCCGCGCCCAGGCGGCCCTCGGCCACATGCGGCGAACCTATCCACACCAGCGGCGGCGGCTGGTCGCGCGGGCGCCCGCCGCCGCCGATCAGCCAGGCCAGGACGTCTTCCTGCGCCCGCAGCCGGGGCGCGTAGCCGGCCGGGTCGGCCTTGGCTACGGCGATCATGTCGTCGTTGAAGTACCACAGCGCCTGCTCGGGCGCGGCGCAATCCTGGCAGCGGCCGGTGGCCAGCTTGAACCGTTCGCTGGGATACAGGCCCAGCAAGCCGGGCGCCAGCGCGTCCCGCAGGCTGGGCTCGGCGGGCGCCGCGTGGGTGGGCGTGGCGGCGCCGATCAGGGCCGCTGCCGCCAGGATGCCGGTGGTGGTGTATGCGCTGTGCCACATGCTGTCGCTCCCGAGGAAGTTGGCGAAGCTGCAGTGTAAAGTGGCCCGGCAAGCAGTTTGTTACGCTCCGTCAACCTTTCAGCTAGCGCCGCGCGGACACCACGATGCCGCCGACGATCAGCGCGAACGCGGCCACGTGGTAGCCGTGCGGCGCGTCGCCCAGGAAGGCGGCCGACAGCACCGCGGTGAACAGCGGCGTCAGGTTGACGAAGAAGGCGCCGATCGCCGGTCCGGCCGCCTGCACGCCTGCGCCCCAGCAGCGGAAGGCGATCACGCCCGGCCCGGCCGCCACGTAGGCCAGCGCGCCCGCCAGCGTCCAGCTCCATTGCACCGGCTGGGCGCCCAGCGCCTGCTCGCCCAGCGCGAAGCCGCCCGACCACAGCACGCCGAACGCCACCTGCGCCAGCAGGAAGCCGGCCCAGTCGGCGCGCAGCGCGGCCGGTTCGCGCGCCCGCGTCAGCAGCCAGCTGTACAGCGACCAGGCGATGGTGGCCAAGATCATAAACAGGTCGCCCGCCACCAGCCGCAGCTCCAGCACATGGCGCCACTCGCCGCGCGCCAGCACCAGCAGCACGCCGGCGATCGACAGCACGGCGCCGGCCATCTGGCGCCGGCTGACCGGCACGCCGAAGAACAGCCAGCCGGTCAGCATCATCCACACCGGCATGCCGGACGCCACCAGCGTGACGTTGATCGGCGTCGAGGTTTGCAGCGCCATGTATTGCAGCGTGTTGTACAGGCCGATGCCGAGCAGGCCCAGCAGCGCGTATTGCTTCCAGTAGCGCCACATGCCGGCCGCGCGCGAGAACACCGGCCCGGCCAGCGGCAGCAGGATGGCGCCCGCCAGCACCCAGCGCAACAGGTTCAGCAGCACCGGCGGCAGCTGGTCGTGCACCAGCCGGCCGACGATGGAATTGCCGGCCCACAGCAGCGGCGGCAGGGTCAGCAGGAAAACGGTGCGGGGCGTCAGGCGGGTGCTCATCAGGGGTTTTATCGGGGGAAACTATGCAATATTGCAACTTAAGCATAGTCGATTCCGCCATTTCTCGCTGGCGGCCACCGATAGGATTGGCGTCCGGCTGCTGCGGCGCGGTAAAATAGCCGTTGCTGATCCACCCACTTGAAAAATATGAAACTCTCCAAACAACATTCGATGTACGAATCCGAGCACACCCTGTTCATCAAGGCGCTCAAGGAAAAGAATCCGGGCATGGAAGCTGGCCAGCAACAGGGCCGCGCCCTGCTGTGGGACCGTCCGCCGGTATCGCTGGACGAGCAGGAGCGCCAGATGAAATCGGCCATCAAGCAACAAGCCTACGTCTACCAGAACAAGGTCTAAGCATTCAGGGCGGCAAGGATGTTGCCAGACGATACGGCTGAAGTGCAGCCGCCAGCAAGCGACGGCGAACTCGCCGGCGTGGCGGCGCCACTGTCGCCGGAGCTGGCCGACGCCGCCGCCATGACCGATGCGGTGACCGCCGATGTGGCCGACGCAGCCGCCGCCGAGGCGGCCGCCGTCACCACCGAGGTGGCCGCCCTCGCCCGCCTGTACGGCGAGCCGCTGCTCAAGCTGCCCAACGACCTGTACATCCCCCCGGACGCGCTGGAAATCTTCCTCGACGCCTTCGAAGGTCCGCTGGACTTGCTGCTCTACCTGATCCGCAAGCAAAACTTCAACATCCTCGACATCCCGATGGCGCAGCTGACGCTGCAATACCTGAAATATGTCGACCAGATCCGCCTGTCCAACCTGGAGCTGGCCGCCGAGTACCTGCTGATGGCGGCCATGCTGATCGAAATCAAGTCGCGCATGCTGCTGCCGCAGCGTCCGTCCGAGCTCGACATCGAGAGCGAGGATCCGCGCGCCGAGCTGGTGCGCCGCCTGCTGGAATACGAGCAAATCAAGCTGGCCGCCTACGACCTGAACACGATCCCGCAGCTGGACCGCGACTTCGTGCGCACCCAGATCTTCATCGAGCAAAGCCTGGTGCCGAGCTGGCCCGAGGTCGAGGCCATCGACCTGCAGCAAGCCTGGCTGGACGTGATGAAGCGCGCCAAGCTGACCCAGCACCACAAGATCAGCCGCGAGGAACTGTCGGTGCGCGAGCACATGACCGGCATCCTGCGGCGTTTGCAATCGAGCCGCTTCGTCGAGTTCGCCGACCTGTTCGACATCGCCGGCGGCGTGCCGGTGGTGGTGGTGAACTTCGTCGCGCTGCTGGAGCTGGCCAAGGAAACCCTGATCGAAATTACCCAGGCCGAGCCGTTCGCGCCGATCTACGTGCGGCTGGCATATTCGCCGGCCTGAACGGCGCCCCACCCATTCCCATTACGCTCATAGCGACCTAGTCATGAAAATCATCACTTCCATTGAAGAACTGCGCGACCAACTCAGCGGCCAACTGCGCACCGCCTTCGTCCCGACCATGGGCAACCTGCACGAGGGCCATTTGTCCCTGATGCGCCTGGCGCGCAAGCACGGCGACCCGGTGGTGGCGTCGATCTTCGTCAACCGCCTGCAGTTCGGCCCGAACGAGGACTTCGACAAATACCCGCGCACCTTCCAGGCCGACGTCGAGAAGCTGGAGAAGGAAGGCGTGTACGTGCTGTTCGCGCCGACCGAGAAGGACCTGTACCCGGAGCCGCAGGAGTTCCGCGTGCGTCCGCCGGACGACCTGGGCAACACGCTGGAGGGCGAGTTCCGTCCCGGCTTCTTCACCGGCGTGACCACCGTGGTGCTCAAGCTGTTCTCGTGCGTGCAACCGCGCGTGGCTGTGTTCGGCAAGAAGGATTACCAGCAGCTGATGATCGTGCGTAACATGAGCCGCCAGTTCGCGCTGCCGACCGAGATCATCGCGGCCGAGACCTACCGCGCGGACGACGGCCTGGCGCTGTCGTCGCGCAATATGTATTTGTCGCCGGACGAGCGCGCCGAGGCGCCGGCCCTGTACCAGAGCCTGAACTTCGTCGCCAACGAAGTGCGCGCCGGCCATCTGGACGTGTTCCAGCTGGAGCACAAGGCGATGGAGGACCTGGCCAAGCGCGGCTGGAAGCCGGACTACATCTCGATCCGCAAGCGCATCGACCTGCAGCCGCCAAGCGCGGGCGACCTGGCCCAAGGCACGCCGCTGGTGGTACTGGCCGCCGCCAAGCTGGGCTCGACCCGCCTGATCGACAATCTGGAAATCTAAGGCTTGACCGGTGGCGCCACGGGCGCCGCCGGAGCCAAGGGCTGCACGGTGACGCCCTGCGGCGTGACCTGAATGAGCACGGCCGGCACCGCAGCGGCGGCCGGCGCGGCGGGCGCAACCGGCTGCGCCTTGGGGATGGCGTTGTTCAGCACAAAGGTCATCACCGTGACGACGATGGTGATCCCCGCCGCCAATACGCCAACCATCCATTTGACCATCTGCGAGGTGGCCCGCTGGAAAGCGCTCTCGATCTTCGCCATGATGGCTTCAAGCTTGGCATCGGTGGCGTCGAAGCGGGCATCAACCGCGCCGAACCTGGCGTCACTCGTGCCGCTGACGGCAGCCAGCCTGGCATCGAGACCTTCCACCTTGGCATCGATATAGTCTTTGTCGGCATTGGAGTTCATAGGCCGATGATCCGCCCCGCAACCTGCCCTGTCAACGCACGCACGCGCCGCGCCTGAGACGGATCAGGCGGCGACGTTTTGCGCCCAGGCCAGCGCGGAGAGATGGGCGCGGTTGACGTCCTCGGGCGACAGCTTGAGCGACGCGGCCAGCGAGGCCACCAGGTCGGAACTGAGCTCGCACGCTTCTGCCAGCGCCAGGAACGGCCCGTACTTGCCGCTGCGCGTGAGCAGCGCGGCCACCACGTCGTCGGACAGCTGGATGTTGGCCAGCACCTCCTGCATGGCGATGCCCAGCAGCCGGTCCAGCAGCGAGAACATGCCCGCCACGAATACATTCTCCGCCTCGCTCTTGCCCAGCGCGGCCTGCGCCAGCAGCTCGGCCAGGCGGCCGCGCACCACCGCCGTCTCCAGCAGCACCGGCGAATAGCCCGAGGTGCTGGCCGTGGCCAGCAGCAGGGTCAGCCAGCGGTACAGCGGCGTGTAGCCCAGCAGGGTCAGCGCCTGCCGCAGCGACTGGATCTCGCGCCCGGCGCCGAAGCCGGCCGAGTTGATGAAGCGCAGCAGCTTGTACGACAGCGTGGCGTCGCGCTTGAGCACGGCCTCCAGCTGGGCAATGTCGGCGTTCTGCCGCACCATCTGCATCAGCTGCATGATGATGGTCTGGGCCGGATTCAGGCCCTTGGCGTCGGTGCTGGGGCGTGGCGTCAGGTGCAGCTTGCCGACGAAGGCGTTCAGGCCCAGCGCCGCGCAGGCGTCGAAGTCGGCCCAGTTGCTGACCGGGCGCGCCACCATGCCCACGCTCGACTGCTTAAGCGCCGCATACGCGCGCGCCTGGCTGCCGACGTCGGCGCCGGAAAAGCGCACCTCGACGTACGAGGCGATGGTCGGCAGGCGGCTGCCGATGCGGGCCAGGTCGGCCTCGCGCAGCAGCACGCCGACGCCGCCCGCGCGCAAGCCTTGCACGGCGGCCAAGGTGTCGGGGTTGGCCAGTTCGGCCGTTTTAAGGGAGAGCACGGTGCGCTCCGGCGGCAGCCGGTGCAGCGCGTCGGCCGACAGCATGGCCGGCACCGCGTCAAGAAACAGGATTTTGTCGCGCAGCAGCCAGTTGTCGTCGTCGACCACCTGGCCGGCCACGAAGTCCAGCAGCGCCTCCAGCGCGGCGGGCGACGATGGCGCCGCCCCCTGCTGCTGCCAGCAGAGCTCATACCCAACCACGCGCTGCTTGGGGTCAAGCAGCGGCTCACGGACGATGAAATTGGTCTGATGCATGATGCTCGTCTCGGAGGAAGCCCGCGGCGAACGGGCCGGTACAGATCAGAAGCCCAGACTATCCAGCAAGTCGTCCACCTGCTCCTGGTCAGCCACCACGTTCTCGCGGGTCGGATCGATCTGCGGTCCGTTCAGCAAGCCGTTGTCGATTTCCTTCTTCATCTGGTCAGGCGCGAAGTCGATCAGCATCTGCACCAGCTGCTTCTCCAGGTTTTGCGCGATCGAGGTGACTTTCTTGATCACCTGCCCCGTCAAATCCTGGAAATCCTGCGCCATCATGATGTCCATCAGGTGCGCCTTGGTCTGCGAGGTGCCGGCGGTGGCGCCGTCCAGCGCGGCCACGGTCTGCTGCGCCAGCGCGCGCCATTGCTCGTCCGAGGCGCCGGCCGCCAGCAGGCCGTTCCACGAGGCGCTCAGCTGCCTGGCGTCGCCGGCGATCTGGTCCTGCAGGGGACTGGCCGCGTCGGTGGCGTTGAGCACCTTCTGCGCCGCGTCTTCGCTCAGGCGCGCCACGTAGTCCAGCCGGTCGCGGGCGTCCGGAATGTCGGACGCCGCTTTTTCAATCAATTTATCCAGCCCCAGTCCGCGCAGGCTTTCATGCAGGGCGCGCGTCATGTGACCGATGCGCGACAAAAACTCCTCGTTCGGCTCCACCGCAGCCGCGGTGGCGCCGCCTTGTTGCTCAACCATCATCAAGCTCCGAGTTTCTCGAAGATCTTGTTCAGCTTTTCATCCAGCGTTGCGGCGGTGAACGGCTTGACCACGTAACCATTGGCGCCGGCCTGGGCCGCCGCGATGATGTTTTCCTTCTTGGCTTCGGCGGTCACCATCAACACCGGCAGCTTGGCCAGCGCGGGATCGGCACGGATGTTTTGCAACATCGTCAAGCCGTCCATGTTCGGCATGTTCCAGTCGGACACGACGAAGTCGAACGATTCGGCACGCAGCTTCGCCAGCGCCATCACGCCGTCTTCGGCCTCGTCGACATTGGCATAACCCAGTTCTTTTAACAGATTCCGGACGATGCGGCGCATCGTCGAAAAATCGTCAACGACTAAAAATTTCATCTTTGGATCAGCCATGAATTACTCCGTTGTTTCTCTACGCGGTTGTTAATAGTATCTGCAATTGCCAGCAAGTTGTAGGATAGCATTTTCGTTGCTTGAAGGCGAACAAAGTAGCAGTAAAACGTCACACTTGACGATTTAATGCTTTTTATACCCGCAAAGCGCGCATGCCGTGGGCCGCCAGGTAGCCCAGCACCATGCCCGGCAGCGCCTGCAGCGCCCCCACCTCGTGGGCGGCGCCGACCGCGATCGCCTCGCGCGGCATGCCGAACACCACGCAGCTGGCCTCGTCCTGGGCGAAATTATACGCCCCGGCCTGCTTCATCTCCAGCATGCCGGCCGCGCCGTCCTTGCCCATGCCGGTCAGGATCACGCCGACCGCGTTCTTGCCGGCGCACTGGGCGGCCGAGCGGAACAGCACGTCCACCGACGGCCGGTGGCGGTTGACCGGCTCGGCCTGGTCGATCTTGGTCATGTAGTTGGCGCCGCTGCGGGTCAGGTACAGGTGCGAGTGGCCGGGCGCGATGTAGGCGTGGCCCGGCAGCACCCGCTCGTTGCCGGCCGCTTCCTGCACCGAGATCTTGCACAGCGAATCGAGGCGCTTGGCGAACGAGCGCGTGAAGCCTTCCGGCATGTGCTGGGTGATCAGGATGCCGGGGCAGTCGGACGGCATCTGCATCAGGAATTCGCGGATCGCCTCGGTGCCGCCGGTGGAGGCGCCGATGATGATCAGCTTTTCCGACGAGGTCAGCGGATTGCGCAGCTGCGGCAGCTGCGCCTGGCCCTCGGCGCCCGGCTGCGGCAGCGTGCGGGCCCGCACCCGGGCCTTGGAGGCGGCGCGGATCTTGTCGGTGATCAGCTCGGTGTACTCGCGCATGCCGGCCTGGATCGAGATCTTCGGCTTGGTGACGAAGTCCACCGCGCCCAGTTCCAGCGCGCGCATGGTGATCTCCGAACCGCGCTCGGTCAGCGAGGACACCATCACCACCGGCATCGGGCGCAGGCGCATCAGCTTTTCCAGGAAGTCGAGGCCGTCCATCTTGGGCATCTCGACGTCCAGGGTCAGCACGTCGGGGTTGGTCTGCTTGATCAGCTCGCGCGCGACCAGCGGATCGGGGGCCGTGCCCACCACTTCCATGTCGGGCTGGCTGTTGATGATCTCGCTCATCACGCTGCGGATCAGCGCGGAGTCGTCGACGATCAGGACTTTGATCTTCATAATAAAATGCTACTTTCCGGGCAAAAGGCCCACTATCATTATCGCTAACACTATCAAAACAGGTCGATCTCGCCACCCACCGGCGCCACCTTGAGGCGGCTGGCGTATTCGATCTCGCGCTTGGCCAGGGTGTCGTTATGGGTCTGCATCAGCTTCTTGACCAGCACCTTGCCGGTGCGCGGGAAGAAGTACACCTTGCGCGGGTGGATGTCGTTCAAGTCCTCGGCCACCACGCGGATCTTCTCGACCTTGAGGAAGTTCAGCACGAAGGCCGCGTTGCGCTCGCCGACGTTGATCGCGGTGAAGCCCTTGAGCACGGCGCCGCCGCCAAACACCTTGGCCTCCATGTTCTCGCGCTTGGCGCCGGCCTTGAGCAGGTCGTTGATCAGGATTTCCATCGCGTAGGTGCCGTAGCGGGCCGAGGCCGACACCGGGCTGTTGGTGTCGCTGCCGCCGTCGGGCAGCATGAAGTGGTTCATGCCGCCCAGGCCGGTCACGCGGTCGCGGATGCAGGCCGACACGCACGAGCCCAGCACGGTCACGATCAACATGTCCTTGTTGGTGAAGTAGTACTCGCCCGGCAGGATCTTGGCGGCTTCACAGTCGAACGTCCTGTCGTAATACACGTTCGTGGCAAATTGTTCGAGGTCCATGGTTTACTCTCATGTACGTTGCGTTGCCTTGAGGGCAGCGCCACGGTGTTGATCGTCCAGCTCGTACACCGTCTTGCCGCGTAGTTTGAGCGACTCCGACACGTAGAGGAAATTCTCCGAGTGGCCCGCGAACAGCAGGGCGTCCGGTTTCATCAGGGGGACAAAGCGCGACAGGATCTTGCGCTGCGTGGCCTTGTCAAAGTAGATCATGACGTTGCGGCAAAAGATCACGTCGAACGGGCCGCTGATGGGCCAGCTGTCGGCCAGCAGGTTGAGCTGCTTGAAGGTGATCATGTTGCGCAATTCGGGCCGCACGCGCGCCATGCCCTCGCGGTCGCCCTTGCCCTTGAGGAAAAAGCGGCGCGAGCGCTCGGGCGACATCTTGTCCAGCCGGTCCATCGTGTACACGCCGTTGGCGGCCGTGGCCAGCACATTGGTGTCGATGTCGGTGGCGATGATGTGGCAGTTGGGGGTGAGCGTGTTGAACGCCTCGCACACGGTCATGGCGATCGAGTACGGCTCCTCGCCGGTCGAGCTGGCCGAGCACCAGATGGTGATCGGTTCGCGCTTGTGCCGGATGTGCTCGGCCAGCAGCGGGAAGTGGTGCGCCTCGCGGAAGAACGAGGTCAGGTTGGTGGTCAGGGCGTTGGTGAACGACTCCCACTCCTCGCCCAGGCGGCCGGCCTCGAGGTCGTCCAGGTACTTGCCGAAGGAGCCGATGCCGGTGGCCCGCAGGCGCCGCGCCAGGCGGCTGTACACCATCTCCTGCTTGCTGTCGGCCAGCGAGATGCCGGCCCGTTTGTAGATCAGGCCGCGGACGCGTTCGAAGTCCTTGGCGTTGAAGTCAAACTCTTTGACGGTGTCTTTGGTATGCGGCATATGTTAAACCTCTTATTTATCACTACTAACAATGCCCACGCCGCCGCCGTTCCCGCGCGGGCGGGAACGGCGTGGTACAGCTTGATTAAAACTCTTCCCACTCGTCGCCGGCGGCCGGCGCGGCGGAGGCCAGCTTCTTGGGCGCGGCCGGCTTGGCGGCGGGCCGGGC
>NZ_WWCX01000146.1:0-9562 GCF_009857655.1 Duganella vulcania | reverse complement strand
TACTGGCCCATGCGCAGCATCGCCGGCGGCGCGTTGGACTGGGCGGCCTGCGCGCACAGCGCCAGCCCGCGCGGCACGTCGCGCGGCACGCCCTTGCCGCGTATCAGCAGCTCGGCGGCCGAGCACAGCGAAATATAGTGGCTGCCCCTGGCCGCGTCCAGGTAGGACGCCAGCGCGGCGGCGGCGTTGCCGGGCGCGTCGGGCTGGCGCATCAGGCAATCGCCGTGCAGGTGCTGGGCGGTGGGGATCTGTTGCAGCGCGGCCTTGGCGAACCAGGCGCAGGCGGCGTCGGCGTCCACAGGCCGGCCCCAGCCGTTCTGGTTGAACAGGCCGAGCATGAATTGCGCCAGCGGATTGCGGGCGCTGTGGCGCTGGAACCGCGGGTAGGCGCCGGCGTAGTCGCCCCGGTCCAGCAGCGCGTAGGCCGGGCGCAGTTCCCCGGCGTAGTCCCGGGGGCGTTCGGCGCGGGCGCCGGCCGCCATCAGCAGCAAGGGCGCCAGCAGCGCCAGAAAGCGGAGTATTCGTGTGTACAACATCTTGCTTCCAACCGCGGCCGCCGGTGGCGGCCGCGCAGTACGACGGTTGATTAATTGCGGCTCGGGAAAATGCCGACCGTGGCGATCATGTAATACATGGCGATGTACGGCGGCATGATGCTGACCGGCTGGGAAGTGCCGGTGATGCCGGTGTTGCCGCTGGCGGTGGTGGTGCCGCCCACGGTGACGGGCGCGGTGCCGGCCAGGGTGACGGTGCCGGTGCCGCTGGCCTTGACGGTGACGGCGCCGGTGATCGCGCCGGCCGCCATGGCCACGGTCGGCGGCGAGCCGGAGGTGTACACGCGGTTGGCCGGGCCGGCCGATTCGGCCAGGTAGGCGCCGCTCGGGCTGGCGGTGCCGGCGGCGGCGTTGACCGCCTGGATCCGCAGCTGCGTGGCGTCGGCGGTGTAGGTCACGCCGGCCAGCGAGACGCTGCTGGTGCCGCCGGTGACGGCGCCCAGGTTGGCGTTGCCGGTCAGGCCGGTCAGCGTCAGCGGCACGGCCAGCGAGTGCAGGTGGGCCGGCAGGTTGTTGATGGTCAGCATGGTGGCGGTGGTGCCGCCCGTCTGGCCGACGACGAAGTTGCCGCTGGACGGGCTGTTGCCGGCGCCGAGCAGGAAGCGGCCGCGCAGGTCGGGCAGGCCGAAGGTGCTCTGGCCGTCGCCGCCGTAGGTGGTGCCGATCAGCGCGTACAGCGCGGAGTTTTGCGAGATCGACATCAGGCGGCCGTCGGCCGGCGTGTAGTTGCGCCAGTTGTTGCTGGGCGCGGCCAGCACGCAGATGGTCGACAGGTAGTCTTCGGTCGAGCAGGCGTGGCTGGCGCTGCTCCAGCTGCCCGCCGCGACGATGGCGGCCATGGCGATGCGGTGGATACGTGGCTTCATGGATTCCCCTTGTTTTAGCGTGGTCGAAAAAACGGGTGCCTGCTGCGTCATTTGGCCGGCGGCGCCATCAGCACCTTGCCGCTCATGCCGGCCACCAGCTCGCCGAAGCGGCCGTCGATGACGGCCGTCAACTTGACCGACTGGCTGACCGGATCGACGCGGGCGCCGATGCGCTGCACCTTGGCCGGGTAGGTCTTGCCGGTTTCATCGATGCTGACCTGGAAGGGCGCGCCGTTGCGCACCCAGCTCAGCCAACGCGATGGAATGATGAATTCCAGTTCCAGCGTGCTGTCGTCGAGAATTTCCATCAGCGCCTGGCCGGGCTGCACGTATTGCTGCTCGCGCGCCTTCTGCTCGGCGATGCGGCCGGCAAACGGCGCGTTGATCTGGCACTTGCCCAGCAGCGCGCGGTTGGCCGCGACCTCGGCCTGGGCCTTGAGCGTTTCCGCCCTGGAGACGTCGAGCTCGACCTGGCCGACCGAGTTCAGCTTCGCGAGCTTCTGGTTGCCTTTCCAGTTGGTGTCGGCCGCCATCAGCGCGGCCTCGGCCTTGGCCAGCTGGGCCTGCTGCAGCACGCAGTCGAACTGCACCAGCAACTGGCCCTGCTTGAAGGCCGCGCCCTCGGTCAGCGGCAGCCGGTTGATCTTCGCGCCGATCTCGGCGGCCAGCGTGGTGTAGCGGCGCGGCGACAGCTGGGCGCGGATCTCGCGCGTCTCCAGCGTGGCGGCCGCCGGCGCCGTGGCGGCGTGGGCGGTGGCCAGGACGGGCAGGACGGCGGCGGCCAGCAACACGCGGCGCCACCTGGACGGCACCACGGTCATGGACGGTCCTCAAGCGACGGCAAGCGGCCCTGGTTCCAGGTCTGCAGCGATTGCGCGACGGCGGCCGTCAGCTCGGCCAGCGACATGCTGGACGAGCCGTTGATGGCCGGCTCCATGCCCAGCGTGGCCTGCAGGCGCGAGGCGGCCGCTTCGGCGTTCGAGCGCGCCTGGTAGCGGCGCAGCTGCGACAGCACCGCCGTGCTTTGCTGCGAAATGCGGTCCAGCGCCGACTGCTTCTGCACCTCGGCCTGGTTGGCGACATGCTGGGCGATGCGGCCGTCGACCTGGGCGATGGCGTCGGCGCGCTCGTACTGGCGCGCGGTGTTGGCGTACTGCAGGCGGGCGATGTGGACCTGGCTGAGCACGGCCATCTGCACCGCCATGCGGCGCTGGCTGGCCAGGGTGACGCCGGCGTCGGCCAGGCGCATCTGCGCCGGCGCCGACAGCACGCCCAGCAGGTTGAACGAAATCTGCGCGCCGGTCTCGTTCCAGTTCTGGTGGATCAGGTAGTCGTCGTTGCTGTGCTTGACGCCATAGTTGAACGACAGGCCGGGGAACAGCTTGAGCATGGCGCGCCGGGTTTCCTGCTGCGCGATGCGGGCGTTGTAGAGGCCCTCGCGCAGGTCGGGATTGCGCATCAGCGCCACTTCCTCCATCTTGTCGACCGGCTGGTCCAGCCAGGCGGTGCCCACCTCGCCGGCCGGCTCGACCACCGTGTAGCCGGCGGTCAGCGGCAGCGCCGTCAGCGTGGCCAGCTCGACGCGCGCGGTCGACAGTTCCTGTTCGATGGTCTCCAGCAGGCGCAGGTTTTCCAGCAGCTGGCGCTGGTAGCGCAGCGGTTCCAGCGGCGAGCGGATGCGGTCGTTCTCGGCCGCGCGCGCGTCCTTGAGCGCGGTTTCGGATTCGGCGATGGTGCTGCGCAGCAGCGGCACCAGCTTTTGCGCGGCCACCACGCGCCAGTAGGCGGTGCGCACGTCCAGGATCAGCGTGTGCAGCGCCTTGCGGCGGCGTTCGCCGGCGATCAGCACGCGGTCGGCGTTCTGGCGCGCGGCGTAATAGCTCTGGCCGAAGTCCAGCAGGCTCCATGAAATGCTGACGTCGGTGCTGAGCACCTGGCGGCTGGACGAGATGTAGGGGTGGGCCAGCGACGGCTCGCCGGTCACCGAGTCGGTGCTGCGGGTGATCAGGTCGTTGTTGCGGTCGCGGTAGCCCGCCGAGGCGATCAGCTTGGGCAGCATGTCGAACTGGCCAGCCTCGAAGGTGCCCATGGCAACGGCTTCCTCCATGGCCTTGTAGCGGCGCTCGGCGTTGTATTTGATGGCGCGGGCGATGGCGCCGTCCAGCGTCAGCGGGCCGGCCAGCGGTTCGACGTCGCGCGTCAGGGCGGTCTTGTCTTCCTGTAATGCCGAGCGCACTTCCGATTGAGTCAGTTTCGCGGTCTCGACATTGAGAGTCGAACAACCGCTGAGGATCAGCATGGCGGCGGCTGCCAGCGGCAGAGCCTTGAATGCGGGAGTTTTACCAGACAGGTTTTTTTGATGGGAGCACATTAATTCAGCTTGGCCGGTTAAAGGTGGTCTATTAATGATGATGAAGAGTAAGTATCTGCCCGTAGTGTACTTCCGTGAGCAACCAAAGTTACCAATTTTTTATATTGTGGCGCGTTTGATACATTCATATGGATTCATATTGCATGGCTTGCAGTTCACAATTGGTCTGGAAACCCTTCGGCGCCGGTAGCGAGGACGGGCGCAGGCTACAGTGCGGTATCGCGTGATTTTTTGTGACAATTGGATTACCGATTAATTAATGGAAAATTCAAAAGCGAGATTATGTGGATATTGGTGAGAATTGCGCTGACTTATTGCCGCAGGGGGCGCCAGTCGTTAAACCTATATTAGGCGGGCGAAGCTTCCTATAATATTTTCCACGCAATGTATAACCAGTGGCTATTAACTGGCAGGGCGCGCCGTTTGCGGCGGCGCCGGGTGACGTTCGCGGCGGGCGCGGTCCTGTGGGGACAACCTGACCTGGGCCAGTAATAGCCATTCATTCTTGACGCCGGGGAGGCTTGCGCTTATATTAATGACTTATAAGTAAGTTAAATTGAGTACGCCCATGCAAGCCCCTCAAGATACCAAGCCACGCTGGGAGCGGCGCAAGGATGCGCGGCCGCAGGAATTGCTGGCGGCGGCGCTGGACCAGTTCGTCGAGCGCGGCTATGCCGGCACGCGCCTGGAGGACGTGGCCAAGCGCGCCGGCGTGTCCAAGGGCACGCTGTACCTGTATTTCGCCAACAAGGAAGAATTGTTCAAGGCCGTGGTGCGCGAGAACATCGTGCACGCCATCGGCGCGGCCGAGCAGGAGGCGGCCGGCTTCGACGGCCCCAGCGCGGAGCTGCTGCGCGCCATCCTGATGAAGTGGTGGCACCAGATCTGCGCCACCCACCTGGCCGGCATCACCAAGCTGATGCTTGCCGAAGGCAATAATTTCCCCGAGCTGGCGCAGTTCTATAACAATGACGTGGTCGCCCGCGGCAACGCCCTGATCGCCAGCGTGCTGGTGCGCGGCATCGCGCGCGGCGAGTTCCGCCCGGTCGACCCGGCCGTGATGACGCCGGTGCTGGTGGCGCCGGTGCTGATGCTGATGATGTGGACCCACTCCTTCATGCCCACCTGCGAGATGCCGCCGATCGACCCGGGCGCCTTCATGAACACGCTGATTGACGTCACCCTGCGCGGCCTGGAAGTGCCCGCGCCGTGAGCCGTCCGCCCCGTGTCCTGCGTCAAACTTGCCAATTTGGTAGGTTCAACCCCCTTAAACTGCAGACTGTCGCAATTTCCCGCGAACCCGCCGTCATATCGTTAATATGTGCCTCGATGCCAGTTCAACGATAAAATGACGGATTATTTAATCCCGACCCGAGTCATAAGATGAATATCGAACAAGCCCGCTTCAACATGATCGAACAGCAAATCCGCCCTTGGGACGTCCTCGACACGAGTGTGCTGGACCTGCTGCTGGTGGTCAAACGTGAGAATTTCGTGCCGGCCGCCCACAAGGCGCTGGCGTTTGCCGACACGGAAATCCCGCTGCCGGGCGGCGTCGCCATGCTCAATCCGAAGGTGGAAGCGCGCCTGCTGCAGGACGTCAACGTCAAGAAGCATGAGAGCGTGCTGGAAATCGGCGCCGGCTCCGGCTACCTGGCCGCGCTGCTGGCCCACAAGGGCCGCCATGTGACGGCGGTGGAAGTGTCGCCCGAGCTCAAGGCGCTGGCGGAAAAGAACTTGGCCGACAACGGCGTCACCAACGTGACGGTGGAACTGGGCAACGGCGCCCATGGCTGGAGCAAGGGCGCGCCGTGGGACGTCATCGTGGTGACCGGTTCGCTGCCGGTGCTGCCGGAAGCATTGTTGCAACAATTGAAAGTGGGCGGCCGTCTGGCGGCCATCATCGGCCAATCGCCGGCGATGAAGGCGCAGCTGATCACCCGCACCGGCGAAGCCGGCTACGACACGCGCACGCTGTTTGAAACCGACGTCCAGCCGCTGGCCTCGGCCGTGCAGCCGTCGCAGTTCAAGTTTTAAGCGGACCGGCCATGCAGCAGATCACCGCTCTGGAACTGGCCGACTGGCTGGCGGACGATGCACGGCCCAGCCCGATGTTGCTGGACGTGCGCGAGAACTGGGAATTCGACACCTGCCGTATCGACGGTTCGGTGCAGATCCCGATGAACACCATACCGGCGCGCATCGACGACCTGGATGAGGATGCGGCCATCGTCTGCATCTGCCATCACGGCGCGCGCAGCCTGCAGGTGGCCGCCTTCCTGGAGCGTAACGGCTTCGGCAAGATGATCAACCTGACCGGCGGCATCCACGCCTGGGCGCTGCAAGTCGACAGCACGATGGCCAAGTATTGAGTGTCGCGACGCTGAAGAAGGGCGCGGCGCCAGGGTAGTGTGTTTTTGATTTGATCAACTTTTTTGATGACTCCAACGGAGAATGCAATGCAGAGACCCCTTATCGCCGTGCTGATCACCAGCGCCTTCTTGACGCTCAACGCACAGGCGGCCGACCTGATCCAGGTATATCAGCAAGCGCTGGCCAATGACGCCACCTATGCCAGCGCCCGCTCGTCGCTGACCGCGGGCCAGGAACGGATCACCCAGGGGCGCTCCGGCCTGCTGCCGAACATCGCGGCCAGCGGCAGCAACACACGCAACAGCGGCGACAACACCGGCTACCTGGGCGGCGTCCCGCTGCCCAAGACCGATAGCGACAGCCACAGCAACTCCTACACCGTGCAACTGAGCCAGCCGCTGTTCAACTGGGCCAACTGGCAGACCTACCAGCAGAGCAAGCTGGCGCAGGCCACCGCCGAAGCCACCTTCGCCCAGGCCCAGCAGGACCTGATCACGCGCGTGGCGCAAGCCTATTTCGACGTGCTGACCGCGCAGGACAACCTGACCTCGACCCAGGCGCAGAAAGTGGCCACCACCGAACAGCTGGCGTCGGCCAAGCGCAACTTCGAGGTCGGCACCCAGACCATCACCGACACGCACGAGGCGCAGGCCGCGTACGACCTGGTGGTGGCGCAGGAGTTCGCCGCCATCAACGACCTGGACAACAAGCGCACCGCGCTGCAGGTGATCATCGGCCAGGCGCCGGGCGAACTGGCGCCGCTGCGCACCGGCGTGACCATCAGCGCGCCGTCGCCGGCCGCGGTGGAGCCGTGGGTCAGCTCGGCCGAGAACCAGAACTACGCCGTCGTGGCCGCCAAGCTGAACGTGGAGATCGCCAAGCGCGAGATCGAGCGCAACCGCGCCGGCCACCTGCCGACCGCCAACCTGATCGCCAGCACCACGCACCAGACCACCACCGGTCTGCAGCGCTCCAACAATAACGCCATCGGCGTCACCTGGAACGTGCCGATCTTCAGCGGCTTCGCCGTCACCAGCAAGGTGCGCGAGACCATCGCGCTGGAAGACAAGGCCCGCAACGACCTGGAAGCGACCAAGCGCGCCGCCTCGCAGAACGCCCGTTCGGCCTACCTGGGCATGAACAGCGGCCTGGCGCAGGTCAAGGCGCTGGAAGCGGCCGAGGTGTCGAGCAAGTCCTCGCTTGATTCGAACAAGCTGGGCTACCAAGTCGGCGTGCGCATCAACATCGACGTGCTGAATGCCCAGAAGCTGCTGTACTCGACCCAGAAGGACCTGGCCAAGGCCCGTTACGACACCATCATGAACGGCTTGCGCCTGAAGTCGGCCGCCGGTTCGCTGAAGGAAGACGACCTGGCGCCGATCAACGCCCTGCTGGCGCACTAAGCCGCGCCGAGCTTGACGCACAGACGCCGGCGATGCGCCGGCGTTTTTTTTTGCGCTATCGCGTGGACGAGATGGCGGCGCGATCGGCGCGGCCGGCGTGCTCGTCTTCCTGCACACCGCCGGCGCCCGCAAGCCGGCCAGCGCGGTCCAGGGTTAAAGCCCCGCGCCCTGGCCGTCGAAACTGCGTTCGATCAGTTCGATCTTGTAGCCGTCCGGATCGGTGACGAAGGCGATCACCGTCGAGCCGCCCTTGACCGGGCCCGGCTCGCGCGTGACCGCGCCGCCGTTGGCCTTGACCGCGTTGCAGGCGCTGACGATGTCGTCGGCCGAGATGGCGATGTGGCCGTAGGCCGTGCCCAGGTCATAGCTGGTCTGGCCGTAGTTGTAGGTCAGCTCCAGTTCGGCGTGCTCCGGATTGGCGCCGTAGCCGAGGAAGGCCAGCGTGTATTGGTACTCGGGATTGTCGCTGGTGCGCAGCAGTTTCATGCCGAGCACCTTGGTGTAGAAATCGATCGAGCGCTGGAGGTCGCCGACTCGCAGCATGGTGTGCAGGATACGCATGGTGGTCTTTCGTGGAAACGGATAAACCAGCATTCTATGCGTTTTGCCGCTGCCCCGTTATTGACCCGCCGTTTTGGCCGACGGCGCCACGCGCCACACGATGTTGCCGACGTCGTCCGCCACCAGCAGCGCCCCTTGCTTGTCGACCGCCACGCCGACCGGGCGGCCGTGCGCCTTGCCGGCGTTGTCGAGGAAGCCGAACAGGAAGTCCTGCGGCGGCCCGGACGGCCTGCCGCCGGCGAACGGCACGAACACCACCTTGTAGCCGCTGAACGGCTTGCGGTTCCACGAGCCGTGCTGGCCGATGAACACGCCGCCATGATAAGCCTTGGGGAACAGCGCGCCGTCGTAGAACGCCAGCCCCAGCGAGGCCGTGTGGCTGCCCAGCGCGTAGTCCGGCGCCAGCGCGGTCGCCACCAGCTCGGGCTTTTGCGGCGACACGCGCGGATCGACATGCTGGCCGTAGTAGCTGTACGGCCAGCCGTAGAAGCCGCCTTCCTTCACCGAGGTCATGTAGTCGGGCACCAGGTCGTTACCCAGTTCATCGCGTTCGTTGACCGTGGTCCACAGCGCGTGGGTCTGCGGTTCCCACCCCATGCCGTTGGCGTTGCGCAGGCCGGTCGCGTACAGGCGCGACTTGCTGGTGGCCAGCTCCAGCTGCCAGATGGCGGCGCGGCCGGTTTCCGCGTCCAGGCCGTTCTCGCCGGCGTTGCTGTTGGAGCCGACCGTGACGTACAGGTAGCGCCCGTCCGGGCTGGCGATGAGGTTCTTGGTCCAGTGGTGGTTGATGGTGCCGGCCGGCAGGTCCATCACCTTCACGCCGGGCGTGCCGATCGCGTTCGCGCCTTCCTGGTAGGGGAAGCGCAGGATGGCGTCGGTGTCGGCCACGTACAGCTGCTGGCCGACCAGCGCCATGCCGAACGGCGAGTTCAGTCCCTCGATGTACACGCTGCGGCTTTGCGCCGCGCCATGCCGGTCCAGCCCGCGCAGCAGCGTGATGCGGTTGGCCGACTCGCCGCCCGCGCCGGCCTTCTTCATTTCGTGCTTCATGATCGCGCCCTTGATGCCCTTGCTGTCGTCCGGCTTGGGCGGGGCGTTGGTCTCGGCCACCAGCACGTCGCCGTTGGGCAGCGTGTACAGCCAGCGCGGGTGGTCGAGCCCGCGCGCATAGGCGGTGACGCTGAAGCCGGGCGCGGCGCGCGGCCGGTCCTGGCCCTGCCAGGCCTCGACCGGCGCCACCTTGACGGTGGGGATCAGCGAGCGGTCCGGTTCCGGCAGCGCGGGATTGGGGCCGTAGCCGGTCGGATAGCTTTGCGCCAGCGCGGCCGGCAGGACCAGCGGTGCGGCAAGGACGGCCAGGACGGCGAGGGCGGGGGCGTGGCGCACGTGCGGCCTCCTCAGTCGCGCTTGCTGCCAGGCTGCGGCTGGGCGGTG
>NZ_WWCX01000145.1:0-9668 GCF_009857655.1 Duganella vulcania | reverse complement strand
GCCGAACGCCTTCGCCACCGGCGCCTTCAAGAATTCGGCGCTGGTGGCGGTCTCGACCGGCCTGCTGGCGAACATGAACCGCGACGAGGTGGAAGCCGTGCCAGCTGGCGGCCGGGCGGCTGGAACAGGCGCTGCGCCAGGTCTATGTGGCGTTGAAGGCGTTGATCGACGGCGGCGCCGACGCCATGCGCGCGCCGCCGTCTTCCTGAAGCAGCGAGAACGCGGGCAGGCCGTCATCCGTGAGCGCGTAGTGCGCGCCGGCGTGGCTGGCGCTGGCCGGATACATGTGCTGGCGCGACCACGGCAGCGCCGCGCTGCGCTGGCCCGCCTTGCGGCCGACCACCTGGTACAGGCTGATCCAGTCCTGCTCGAAGGCGTAGCAGCAGCCGGCCAGGTAGACGTGCCAGATGCGGTAGCGCTTGTCGCCGGCCAGCGTGCGCACGCGCTCGGTGTGCGCCTCGAAATTGTCGGTCCAGATGGCGCAGGTGCGGGCGTAGTGGCGGCGCAGGTTTTCCACGTCGCTGACCTCCAGCTTCCCTTGCTGCATGGCCTTGAGCACGTGGCCGATGTGCGCCAGCTCGCCCTGCGGGAACACGTACTTGTCGATGAACTCGCCGCCGCCGTACGGCGTCTCGCCGTTGTCCGGGTCGGTGGTGGTGATGCCGTGGTTCATCACCACGCCGTCCGGCGCCAGCAGCTTGTGGATGGTGGCGAAATATTCCGGCAGGTGCTTGACGCCCACGTGCTCGAACATGCCGACGCTGGTGATGCGGTCGAACTGGCCGCGCACGTCGCGGTAGTCCTGCAGGCGGATCTCGACCAGGTGCTCCAGCCCGGCCTGGCGCACGCGCTCCTTGGCCAGCGCGAACTGGTTCTCCGACAAGGTGACGCCGACGCAGCGCGCGCGGTACTGCTGCGCCGCGCGGATCACCAGCGCGCCCCAGCCGCAGCCGATGTCGAGCAGCGTCTGGTTCGGCTTGAGCTCGATCTTGCGCAGGATGTGGTCGATCTTCTTGACCTGCGCGGTGGCCAGGTCCTCGTCGCCGTGCTCGAAGTAGGCGCAGGAATACACCATGGCCGGATCGAGGAACTGCTGGTAGAACTCGTTGGAGACATCGTAGTGGTAGCGGATCGCCTCGGCGTCCTGGCGCTTGCTGTGGGCGATGCCGCGCACGACGCGGGCGAACTTGCCCTCGGCCTTGAGCGTGGTGCGCGCCAGCGCGTTGACCACGGCGATCATGTCGTGCGCGCGGCCCTTGACCTCGATCGCGCCCTCGACATAGGCCGCGCCCAGGTTGGACAGCGACGGCGTGAGCAGGTAGCGCGCGGCCGACACATTGGGCAGCCGTATCGTCACGCGCGGCGCCTCGCTGGAAAAGTCCACATGCTGGCCGTTCCACAGTTCGATGCGCAGGGGCAGGGCGATTTGCCGGCGGATGCCGTCGATCCAGCTGCTGAGACGGTTTTGTACAAACACGATCACACCTCCGAGTCCACAAAAAAAAAAACCACCGCATGCGATGGTCTGGTGTGTGCCTCGTGGCGCTCCGCTTACGGCTGCAGGCGCTCCTTCACCCAGCTACCATCTGCCTGTTTCAGATACACGATCCGGTCGTGGAAGCGCGAACGGCGCCCCTGCCAGAACTCGATGCGCACCGGATCGAGGCGATAGCCGCCCCAGTGTTCCGGCCGCACCGGATGCTCGCCGCTGGCGGCGGCCGCCGCATCGTAATTGGCTTCCAGCTGCTCCCGGTTGGCGATGCGCGCGCTCTGTTGCGAAGCGATCGCGGCGATCTGGCTCTTCACCGGCCGGCTGTAAAAATATGTGTCGCTTTCCTCGGCGGACGTCTTGACCACCGTGCCCTCGATGCGCACCTGGCGTTCCAACTCGCTCCAGAAGAATAACAGCGCGGCGTGCGGATTGTCGCCCAGTTGCCGGCCCTTCTGGCTGCCGTAGTTGGTGTACCAGGTGAAGCCGCGCGCGTCGTACTGCTTGATCAGCACGATGCGCGATGTGGGCTTGCCCTGCGCGTCCACCGTGGCCACGCTCATCGCGTTCGGCTCGTTGACCTTGGCGCGCAGCGCTTCCTCGAACCATTTGCCGAACTGGGCGATCGGATCGTCCAGCACATCGTGTTCCGTCAAACTGGCGCGGCCGTAATCGAGGCGCAGGTCCGCCAGCACCACGCCGTCGGCCACCGTGTCGGACACCGCCACCTGCTTGCGCTCCGGCACCTGGCTTTGCGGCAGGCCGGGGGCGATGCCGCGCCGCGCCTGCATCGCGCTGCCCAATTGCGCCATCTGCTCGGGGCTGAACAGGCGCTTGGCCATCGGCGCGATATCGCCTTCCTCGATCGTCATGTGGGTGGCGTAGACCGCGCTGAAGCGCTGGACATCGTCGGCCGACAGCTCGCTGCCTTGCCCATTTGTAATTTTATCAAGTTGTGCGTTAATTATATGCCAGTCCCGTTCCATTTGCTGGTGGTCGGCCAGGATGCCGGGCACCAGCCCGGCCAGCAGCACGGCGTCGGCGTCGCGCGCGGTGGCCTGCAGCATCGGCATCAGGTTCTGCTCCTCGTCCTCGTGGTGCAGCGGTGCCGCCATGTTGAAATATTTCTGCACCGCCTGGGCGGCCTTGCGGGCGTCGTCGTCGGCGCCGTGCTGGGGCAGGTGGGCCAGCAGCTTTTGCAGCGTCTGCAACTGCTTGCGGATGCGCTCGTGGCAATGTTTAAGCACGGCCAGCGGCTGGCTGAAATCGGGGGCGGTGTCGAACAGGGGAAGACTCATGGCGGTCGCTCGGGCTAGGGGGAAAGTCATTCTAAAATAATTTTTGCCGTGGCGTCCGTTAAAATGTCGGGATGAACTCCCTTGCACCCACCCCATTCGACGATGTCGACTTCGAGCGCCGCTTCGGCGGCATCGGCCGCCTCTATGGCGAACGCGCGCTGGCGCGCTTCCGGGCCGCCCACGTGTGCGTGGTCGGCGTCGGCGGCGTCGGCTCGTGGATCGTCGAGGCGCTGGCCCGCAGCGCCATCGGCCGGCTCACGCTTATTGATCTGGATAACGTCGCCGAGTCCAACATCAACCGCCAGATCCAGGCCCTGAGCGGCACCGTCGGCCAGGCCAAGATCACCGCGCTGGCCGAGCGCATCGCCCAGATCAACCCGTTCTGCGTGGTCGAGCAGGTCGAGGACTTCGTCAGCCCGGACAACCTGGAGCAGATGCTGGGCGGCGGCCGGTTCGATTTCGTGGTCGACGCCATCGACAGCGTGGCGGCCAAGGCGGCCATGATCGCCTGGTGCCGCCAGCACGCCATGCCCTTGATCATCATCGGCAGCGCCGGCGGCCAGACCGACCCCACCCAGATCGCCGTGCGCGACCTGGCCCGCACCGAGCAGGAACCGCTGCTGAAAAAAGTGCGCAAGGTGCTGCGCAGCCAGTACGGCTACCCGCGCGGCGAGAAGACCAAGTTCCACGTCGACGCGGTGTTCTCGATGGAGCGGCTGCGCCTGCCGGAGACGGCCGAGGTGTGCGCGGTGGACGGCGAGCCGGGCGCCGGCGGCGTGACCGGCCTCAATTGCGCCGGCTTCGGTTCGGCGATGGTGGTCACGGCCAGCTTCGGCATGGTGGCGGCCAGCCGCGTGCTGCGCCACCTGGCCGACGATGCGCAACCGCCGGTGGCGCCAGCCGAAACGATTTAGATTTTATCCAGCGCGCGGGGCGGTTTTGCTATCATGGTGCGCGCTGGCACGGGGACCGTGCTCTCCACAGACCTGATCGAAAGAAAAAAACATGATCCGTAGTTCCGTACTCGTAGCAATGTTGTGCGCGCTGGCGGCCTCCGCGGCCCAGGCGCAGGCCCCGGCCGCGCCGGTGGCTCCGGCGGATGTGCCGCCGCCACCACCGCTGGTGGTGGGTTCGGCCACGCCCGGCCCGGCCGCCGAACAGCTGATCGTCACCGACACCAAGATCGGCACCGGCAAGGAAGCGACCACCGGCGCCACCGTCTACATGCACTACTCGGGCTGGCTGTATCGTCCGCTGGCCAAGAATATGCACGGCAAGCTGTTCGACTCGTCGATTCCGCGCGGCGAGCCGCTGGACTTCGTGCTGGGCGCCGGCCGCGTCATCAAGGGCTGGGACCAGGGTATCCAGGGCATGAAGGTGGGCGGCAAGCGCACGCTGATTATTCCGTCGGAGCTCGCTTACGGCTCACGTCCGTCGCCGGGCAGCGGCATTCCGCCGAATTCCGCGCTGATCTTCGACGTCGAGCTGGTCGACGTGAAATAATCGACGCAAACAAGCGTAGACTGGAACCTCCGTCCCACCTCGGAGGTTCTTCATGAAGATTGCCAACGACGTCACCGAACTGATAGGCCGCACCCCGCTGGTGCGCCTGAACCGCTTGAACAAAGGCAGCACCGCCCAGGTGCTGGTCAAGCTGGAGTACTGCAACCCGGCCCACAGCGTGAAAGACCGCATCGGCCTGTCCATGATCGAAGCGGCCGAGGCGGCCGGCCAGATCCGACCCGACACCGTCATCCTTGAACCGACCAGCGGCAACACCGGCATCGCGCTGGCGATGGTGTGCGCCGCGCGCGGCTACCGCTGCACCTTGGTCATGCCCGACACCATGAGCCGCGAACGGCGCATGCTGCTGCGCGCCTACGGCGCCGAGCTGGTGCTCACGCCGGGCGCCGAGGGCATGCTGGGCGCGATCCGCAAGGCCGAGGAACTGGCCGCCAGCGATCCGCGCTACCTGATGCCGCAGCAGTTCAACAACCCCGCCAATCCCGACGTGCACCGCCGCACCACGGCCGAGGAGATCTGGGCCGACACCGACGGCCGGGTCGACCTGCTGGTGGCCGGCGTCGGCACCGGCGGCACCATCACCGGCGTGGGCGAGGTGATCAAGGCGCGCAAGCCGGAATTCCGCTGCATCGCGGTGGAGCCGGAGGCGTCGCCGATGCTGGCCAAGGGCATCAAGGGGCCGCATCCAATCCAGGGCATAGGCGCGGGCTTCGTTCCGGGCGTGCTCAACACCAAGGTGTACGACGAGATCATCGGCGTGAAGAACGACGATGCGTTCGCGACCGCGCGGCTGGCGGCCAGCCAGGAGGGGCTGCTGGTGGGGATCTCCTCCGGCGCCGCGCTGTGGGCCGCGCTGCAGGTGGCGCGGCGGCCGGAGAACGCGGACAAGATCATCGTGACGATCATCCCGTCCTTCGGCGAGCGCTACCTGAGCACGCCGTTGTACGCCAATCTGGCGGATTGAAACTGCTTTGCTTTGGGATAGAGATGCGTAGACTTTCCGCAGCCGGTGGCCGTCAAGGGAAAGCTTTTCCACGCCATCACCGGACATCACCACACCAATGTCCTGATATCGATTGATACCGCTCCACAAATAGCCAGGAAATAATCGAAAGCGGTCCGGAGCGCCGAGGCGCCCTGCGTGCATGGCCTAGTGCGGCTGCTCCTGCAGGCTGCACTCGTGCGCGGTGGTGCCCAGGCGCACCTGCAGCGTGCTGTGGTCGATCGAGAACTGTTCCTTGAGCTGCATGCTGATGGCGTCCATCGCGGCGTCGCCCGGATGGCCGGCCGGCGTCACCAGCTGCGCGGTCAGCGCGTTCTCGGTGGTGCTCATCGACCAGATGTGGACGTCGTGCACGTCGGTCACGCCGGGCTGGGCGCGCAGGAATTGTTCGACTTCGGCGTGGTCCAGGTTGTCCGGCACGGCGGCCAGCATCATGCGCATCGCTTGCTTGAGCAGCGACCAGGTGCTGTAGACGATGATGGCGACGATGACCGCGCTGACCAGCGGGTCCAGCCAGTTCCAGCCGGTGTAGCGCACGATCACGCCGGCCACCAGCACGCCCAGCGAGATGGCGGCGTCGGCCGCCATGTGCAGGTAGGCGCCGCGCACGTTGATGTCGTCCTTGCTGCCGGACATGAACAGCCACGCCGAGAAGCCGTTGACCAGGATGCCCACGCCGGCCACCACCGAGACGGTCAGGCCGGCCACGGGTTCGGGATGCACCAGCTGCTGCACCGCTTCCCAGGCAATCGCGCCGCAGGCCGCCATCAGCAGCATGGAGTTGAACAGCGCGGCCAGCATCGAGGTGCTGCGCAGGCCGTAGGTATAGCGGCCGTTTGGCACGCGCTTGGCCAGTATCGCAGCGCCCCAGGCCAGCATCAGGCCCAGCACGTCCGACAGGTTGTGGCCGGCGTCAGCCATCAGCGCGGTGGAGTTGGCCAGGAAACCGTAGAAGAATTCGATCGCCACGAACGCTGTGTTGAGCACGATGGCCACCGCGAACGCGCGGCCCATGGTGTTCGGATCGCCGTGGTGATGGTGGTGGCCGCCGTGGCCGTGGTCATGCCCGTGGTCGTGGCCGCACGACTTGGCTTTGGCCTTGGCCGGCGCGTGGTCGTGGTCGTGATCATGGCCGTGATGATCGTGGTCGTGATCGTGATGGTCGTGGTGCTTGCTCATGCTTCAGGTCCGTTGGAAGGTTCGGCGATATGTTCGAGCATATCGTTGAGTACGCCGCTGATGTGGGCGTCTGCGGCGGAATAGAACACTTGCTTGCCCTGGCGCTCAGACTTCACAATGCGCGCCGCGCGCAGCAAACGCAAGTGGTGGCTGACCAGCGAACTGCTCAGCTCCAGCGAGGAGGCGATGTCGCTGACGGCGATCGGCGCCGTCACGCAGGCCAGTACGATGCGCAGGCGCGTCGGGTCGCCCAGCAGATGGAACAGGTCGGCCAGCTGGGCGATCGCGGGATCGCAGTCGGAATAGTCGTGTTGGCAGCTCATAATGCTAACAAGTGAATAGGTGTTCACATGTTAGCATGGATTCGCGGACCGGGCTATGGCGCGATCCGCACCACGGCCTTGCCCAGCCCGGCCCCGGCGTCGAGCCAGGCGTGGGCGTTGACGATGTCGTCGAAGTCGAACACCCGCGCCGGGCGGGCGTGGTACCGGCCTTGCTCGACCCGCTCGACGATCTCTTGCCACGGCAGCCGGTCCAGCTCGTACCCCGGCGTGCCGAAGGCGAAGCTGCCGAAAAAGCTCAGCTGCACGCCGGGCGGCAACTGCTGCAGCGGCAGGAAATTGGCCAGCGGCTCCAGCCCGCCGAGGAAGCCGGCCTGGCACACCCGGCCGCCCGCCCGCGCCGCGCAGGCCAGGGAGTCGAGCAGGGTGGTGTTGCCGATCAGGTCCAGCACCGCGTCGACACCGCCGGGCGCGATGCCGCGCACCACGCCGCCCAGGGTGGGCCGCTCCTCGACAATGTGGCGCGCGCCGTTCCTGGTCAGTACACCGGCAAGCTCCACCGGGCGGCGCGTGGTGGCGATCACCTGCGCGCCCAGGTGCGCCGCTATATTGCTGGCCGCCTGGCCCAGCGCGGAGCTGGCGCCGCGCACCAGCAGCGTCTGGCCGGGACGCAGCGCGAGGTTGTCGTGCAGGCAGGCCCAGGCGGTCGCGTACGATTCCGGTATCGCGGCCAGTTCGGCCCACGGCAGCGTGGAGCGCAGCGGCACCACATTGGCGGCCGGCACGCACACATACTCGGCGTAGCTGCCGTTGATGCTGCGGCCCATGCCGCCCATGATGGCGGCCACCGCCTGCCCCGGCAGCAGGCCGGTGCCGGGCGCCTCGGCCACCTCGCCGACGCATTCGATGCCCGTCACCTGGGCCACCTCGCCCCACAGGCCCCGGCGCATATAACTCTCCGCGCGGTTGAGGCCGAACGCCTTGACGCGGATGAGGACCTGGCCGCTGGCCGGTACCGGTATCGGCAGTTCAACCAGTTGCAACTGTTCCGGACCGCCGAATCGGGTGATGTGTATGGCACGCATGGGATGCTCCTGTAAATGATGGAGACACCACTGTAGTGACAAACACATTCGGATAAAATTGAGTAATTCAATCAATCTCTGTAGGATTTATGAACACTGTCGGCTTCACCCTGCATGAACTGGCGTGCTTCCTGGCGGTGGCCGAGCTGGGCAGCTTCCAGAAGGCCGCCGTGCGGCTGCATCGTTCGCATCCCAGCGTGTTTGCCGCCGTCGCCAGCCTGGAGCGCCAGCTGGGGCTGGCGCTGCTGGACCGCAGCGGCTATCGCGTCGCCGTCTCGGCCGCCGGCCAGGCCTTCGTCGAGCAAGCGCGGCAACTGCTCGACAGCGCCGGCCAGATGGCCATGCAGGCCCGCCAGATCGCGCAGGGCGAGGAAGTGAAACTGGCCGTGGTGATCGGCGACCTGTGCCCGCTGCCGGCCACGCTGGGCCTGCTGCGGCGCTTCTTCGCCCAGTGTCCCGGCACCCGGCTGGACCTGCATTTCGAAGCCCTGTCCGGACCGTGGGAGCGGCTGCACAACGGCGAGGCCGACCTGATCGTCCACCATCTCGAACAGGCCGATATGCGCTTCGAGGCGCGGCCGTGGCGGCGCGTGCGGCTGGTGCCGGTGGTCGCGCCCGGCTTCCTGGACTTCCCGCTGCACGCCGGCCTCACGCCCGAGATGATGCGGCCCTACGTGCAATGCATCATCCGCGACAGCGCGCGCGACAGCCCGCCGCGCGACTACTTCGTGGTGGACGGCGCGCGCCGCTGCACCGTGGCCGACCAGTTCATGAAGCGCGAGGTGATCCTGCAAGGCATGGGCTGGGGCCACATGCCCGGCTATCTGGTGGACGAGGACCTGGCGCAGGGGCGGCTGCTGTCGCTGGCCGGCGATCATTTCCGCGAGAGCGAGCTGGAGCTGGTGATCGCGCGCCGCCGCGACACCGCCCACGGCCCGGTCGCCAGCCGGCTGTGGGAGCATCTGCTGGCAGGCCTGGCCTAGCGGCTGTCCGGCGTTATCGCGGCTTACGAATGCGGCGCGTCCTTGGCGGACTTGGCCAGGTTGTTGCGCAGTTCCTGCAGGTTGCCGTCGGTGCTGGAGTAGGCGCTGATCATTTGCGACAGCATGCGGTAGATGGCCTTGGGGTCGCCCTGGCCCATGTTGATGTCGCTGATCGTGTTCAGCATGCCCGCGCCATCGAGGAACCCTGGTTGGCGACCGCCACTTCCCACGCCTCGCGCCGCAACGACGGCGACATGATGCTGAGCCCCAGCTTGTGCTGCTCCAGCAGCTGCTTGATCAGGACTTGGCCATCGACCTTGGCCTTGATGCCGGCCAGCAGCTGCTCGCGCGCCGCCATGATTTTTTTCTGCTGCTCGTTGTTGTGGTTCAGCGCTTCGTCGAGCTCGTGGACATTGGTCTGGATCTCGGCGTCGATCTTGACGGCGGCCTCGTGCGCCAGATGGCGGTGGTGCAGCGTCTGCACGCCATGCTCCAGCGCCAGCGCGGTGGCGATACTGATCACGATCATCACATATTCGCCGCCGAACTCCTTCAGGGTCTTGGCTTTGGGTACTTCAAAGTGCATGCATCGTCCTTATTTCTGTAGTTCGGCCTGGAGTTGTTCGCGGACCTTCGGGTCCAGCTTCTGGATCGCCTTGTTCAGTTTGTCGGCGTTGGCCAGCGCGGCGCTTTGCTCCGCCGTCAGCCCCGGCTTGGAGAAGGCCGCCTGGCCGCCGAGCACCAGCAGCGCGCTGAGGAGTGCGACACCGGCGGCCGCGCCCAGCAGCCGCAGCTCGCGCGGCGTGATGGCCGCCGCCTGCGTGGC
>NZ_WWCX01000144.1:0-9771 GCF_009857655.1 Duganella vulcania | reverse complement strand
TGTCCGCGCTCAAGAACCTGCTTGACCGCAGCGACCTTAAATTCTTCCGTGTAACGCTTCCCACTCATGATTTCTCCTTTGCCTAAATTATGGCTCAGGAGTGTCTACAATGGTCGTGGCGATTCAAACCAACGCATCAAGGCAGGCAACTTCTACCTCGACATCCCGACCGGAGGAACCTCGCTGGAGAGTCATCCAAGCGCCGAAAAACCGTTGACTACTGAGAAATCTGATACGCCGGAGCCACTGGAGTCGAAGCCATACATCTATCGCCCTAATGACCCTTTTCAATCCTCTATCGACAGAATTGAGGCAGCAGGTAGCTTATCGACCACGCACAAGCCATGGGTCAAGATGGCCTGGCTGTACATCTTCGTTATCTGCCCTCTGATTTTCATGGAGCTTTTCGCATTGGCACTGAAGTTCAATGCCAATGGTGGCTGGCAAGGCTTCGGACTCTTGCATTTAATCATGTTGGCGTATGGCCTTATGTCTTATTCGATATGGCTGAACAAGACCAAAGGATTGCCCGCCAAAAAGTCATGACGCGTAGTGCGATGGCATTGCCGCATGACGGCTGACTTCGGCCAAGAACAGACATTGGATATTTTTTTAAAAATAGGAGTTTTGGACTTGATTTCTTTATTGATTGCAGTTGCATTTGGGTATTTCTTGGGTATCTTTGTAACGACAAAGAGGCTGTCATTCCTGCTTTGTGTTCCTTTCGGTGTCCTCGTACACGCCTTCATTATTGTGGTATGGAGAGGATTTTCACCTGACTTGGGCGAGTTGCCCAGTTTTTGGAAATTCATCGCCGGGAGCATCCTCCAGGTGCCTTTGCTGATGCTCGGCGTCTACATCGCACACCGTCGGGCAAAACGTAATAATTTAAAAATCAGCTAACGGTGTAAGAACGGCTTCCAAATGAGATACGAAAGCTTGAGGCTACACGCGAACTGCTGTGAAATCACCATCCACTGGCCATCTTGGCTGCATTCGGCCATTAACGGCCGTTTGTAAAGGTCGATGTAGTTATTCGATACCTGAGCCGCCCTGTTAGATGAACAATTATTCGTCGGGAGTTTATTGAATGGTAGTGCCACTAATATTTGTAGCGATTGGTGCCGTGTCCCTGCTTCTAGGCACCACAATTGCTGTCAAGTGGGACGACATTGTCGTCGCTTTGAAAGGCAAGCGTCTCGCCGTCTTGGGCGCGCGCGACGTAGGTAAGACACACTTAGTAAAATTCCTTACTACAGGCTCTATCCCCGCCGAGTACAAGCAAACGGTCGCTCCCGAGAAGGCTTCGGGGCGCCGCTTCCAGCTCAGCGATCTCAACTTGAAGGTGAAGGACTTGCTCGACGTGTCAGGCGACAAGGCGGCCTACGGCGAGTGGATGGAACAGGTTGATCAAGCTGACGTCGTATTTTACCTTCTCCGCGCCGATCGATTAATCGTCGGCGATCCTGCCGTTGAGGCGCGTGTCCGGGGAGACGTGAAGCACATCGGAGATTGGCTCGAATCCCGCGACAGGCGACCAGGCGTCTTTATCATCGGAACTCACTGCGACTTCGATTCGGAGTTCGTCGGTACATTAGACGACAAGATGGGTGACTACGTCGACAAGTTCAGGCAGCTTCCCATCGTCGTGGAACTCGTCGCACGTGCGGGCGGCGCACAACGAGTAAAAGTTGTCTTGGGGAGCATGAAGACCATTCAATATACCGAGGCGCTTGTCTATCAAGTCTTCATGCAGGTGGCTTCATGACCGATAAATTCATCCTTTGGGCTCAGGCTCTTGACAACACTTCACCAGACCACTTTGAATTGGGCGGGAAGGTTTTGGGTCCCGATGACACTGCGCTGCGTCAAGAGGCCGTGTCGCTGGTGTCGAGTGTAATTAAAAAGGGAGCACGAATCTGTGGAAAGGATGGCGTGCTACTAACCGCTGATGATAGACATTTCGTCGTCGAGGTTCCATCCGTACAACGCGATAGTGCAGGGAGAACCGCTCCGATCATATGTTACGGCGACTATGACGTTGCCGTTGGCAATGCCCTCGGTAACGCAACTGCGGTTGCGCTCGGCGACTTTGCGAGAAGAATTGGGCGTACGTTACAGCCCGAGCACTTCGAACTAGCGCGGGCCTCTTTCGATACCCTAAAAAAAAAATCCTCGATGAAGAAGCTCGTACGCACAACCGGGATAATGGGGTTGGGGCTCGTAATTTTGGCCGTCGTCTATTGGCTGGCGCGAAAGGATTGGTAGCCAAAGAAAGGACAAAGAACCAGGTAGCTGCGACCGTAGTGGACGTAGCGATTCCCACCAATATTGAGCAGATATCGAACGATTATCAAATTATGACGACAGGTTCCTTTCCCCGTGATCCGAGCAACCGCAAGGCAATCCTCGTTCTCCAACAGCATGACCTCGAGAAGTGCGCTTACGAACCCGGCGCCGCGCAATCGCTGTTCGATGAAGAGGCTTACATCCTCCCCTTCCCAATTCGCCCGCAGGGCGAAGTGTCGCCGGCTCTTAGGAACATAATCGACGCCGGCCTTGCTCGTCCAGGCAGTATGCTAGTTCAGAGCCCTTTCGATGGAGACTCCTATGAAGAAGCATCGCTTGCCCCTCAGCGCTTCGCACTTGGGAAGCACATGCATTTCTCCACCTTGTGCATGTACCTTGGAGCGAAAGAGGTAAGCGTTGAGCAAATCGACCTTCGCACCCGCACAGGCAAGTCTTCGGTTGACCTGAAGGCGGAGCGGCTCGGTGCAACCGGCCAACTTTCTATCGAGGCTGAGGAACTTGAACGTTTTCGCGCTCAAATGAACCTCTGTGACGAGTTTGCTGGAAGCCCACCCGACATTGCGGCTGCGGAAAGGCTTCTCCGTCGCACCGGCCTGCTCGCTGACCCGAACATGTGCACGCTCCTCGAAATGAGGCGGGAAGGCATGAACCGGCTGCTGACGCGTAAGTTAACCCTGAACCTATCGAACGAGGCAAAAAGCAATCTCAACGTCGTTGGACGACTGAAGGTGCCCAAGTTTGTAACGCTCTCCGTCGAGTATGAGCGAGTTATCAAAGAACAGCACGACTATACGTTGACCGTCGTCGTGAAATTTTGACGCGCCTGCTGTCGAGTCATTCAAGTCGCTGCCGCCTTTGTGACACTGCCTAATTTAGGCAGTGCATGGCAGCTTTTGGGGAAGCGTTACTTCCGCTTTTGGGGAGGCAACTCCCGGCCAAGAGCTGCCGCTTATTTTGAAAGCAGGAATTTGAAAGACTGGTGAAAATTTGAACGACACTTTATCGTACTGGTCACCTATATGTGAACTGGTTTCAAATCTACGTTGTTGGATTCGCTTTTGTGCGACGGGAAGTGGAACTCCTCAGGAAGGCGATTGGGAGCAACTGCTGACCATGCCGACAGATGGCTATCTTGACGGGCCAGGAGGCCCACTTCCGCTTCGTGAAATCGATTGGGTCGAGATATCGATGAGTCGCATCAAGGGTGGTAGTGCCGGCCATCCGCTTCAGTTCATAGATGTAAAAGACGAAATTCTCACGCGCTTGCGCGCCACCCAGGTAAAGTGGGCGCTACATGACACCACGTGGTCAAAATCAAGGATTTTTGAAAACCAGCCTGTAGAAGTGGTGCGAGTCATGAACCCATTCGGCACCACACTGGGGCTGTAACCGACCAGAAGCTGACTGTGGCGTTTGATAAGTTCTTTCGCATACTTTCAACAAAAAAAACTCTAATGATGCATTCCGATTCGCCCGCCCGCCTTGTCGGGCTGGACACCTTGCGCTCGCTAGCAATAGTAATGGTGCTGATGTCGCACTACAACGGCTATGTCAGACAAGGGCCGGGCTTTGGCGCTATCGGGAGCATCGGCTGGGCCGGCGTCGACCTGTTTTTCGTACTGAGCGGCTACCTGATCGGCAACCAGCTCCTGGCGCCCGCAGCCCGCGGCGAGAGTCTGAACTTGCGGACTTTTTTTGCTCGACGCCTGCTGCGCACCCTCCCGAACTACTACGTACTGCTGGCCGTTTACCTGCTGCTGCCCCACAGTCCAATCTCAGGCGAGAAAATGGCCTCTCTCTGGCGCTTTCTCACATTCACCCAAAACATAGGTATGAATTATGACCAGACGTTTACACATTCATGGTCGCTTTGCATTGAGGAGCAGTTCTACCTGGTGCTGCCGCTGGCGGTGGTTGCCTTGGTCGGTAGCAGGCGCTCGCCGCGCGCGCTTTGGTGTGCCTTGCTTGCGGCCATCGCGGCCGGCATGACAGCACGCGGCATTGCCTTCATGAATGGCAAGGATGTATTCGCTGCGCCAGTGTACTACTCAAGCTATGGCCGCTTCGACGAATTGCTGCCAGGGGTAGCCATTGCCTTGCTGAAGAATTTCCATCCCGCTGGATACGCCCGCCTTCTTCGCTATGGAAACGCGTTGTTTGTAGCGGGTCTCGCCAGTGCCGCAGCCGTGCTGTACGGTGTAATGAACGAAGCACCGACTGTCTTCCTTGCATCGGCCTTTGGCTTTTCGCTGATCGCAGCCAGTTTCGCGCTGCTGACCTGCTCGGCGCTTAGCCCATCATCGTTGCTGAACCGCCTGCAAATCCCGGGAGCGAAGAGCTTGGCGCTCTGGTCGTATGCCGTGTACTTGGTCCACAAGCCAGTCTTTATGGCTCTGTGTCCGGAACTTCAGGCAACGGACATGGACGTCGACGCACCATTTAACATTATCGTGGTCATGGCCATTGGAATTTTTGGCGGTTGGCTACTGTACCGGCTAGTAGAGACACCGTTCATGCAACTACGGGCGCGCTCGTATCCTAGGGGAGAATTGAATATGCATCGCACCGCAAATCCGGCGCAGCAGCCGATTAACTATCCAAGAGCCTGAGGGACCCAATCTTGGCTAGTTGCGAAAAGTTTTATGTCATCACCGGCGCCTCTGGTGCCGGCAAGTCGACTCTGCTGAACGCGCTTGGCGAACAAGGCTTTTCAGTCGTGCCTGAGGCCGCGCTTTCAATCGTTCATGAACAGGAAAGGTTGAGAGGAACACTGCTTCCAAAGACCAACTTGCAAGTTTTTATGGATGCGGTCATGGAGCGAAATATCAGAGCCTACGACGCGGCGAAGTCCCTACCCCCACCCGTGTTTTTTGATCGTGGCATCCCCGAGTGTATAGGGCATATGCAGCTGCTAGGCCTGGACATCGATCCCGCATATGTCGCGGAAGCGAACGCGCGCCGCTACGCGAATACCGTCTTCGTGGCGGAACCCTGGCCCGAGATTTACGTCTGCGATCAATGGCGGCAAGCGCCCTTTGCGCGTGCTGCGCGTTCGTTCGAGCCGACCCTGGCGCCATATGCGCAGGCTGGCTACACAACGTGCGTACTTCCCAAGGTATCGGTCGAAGAGCGGCTCGCGTTCATACTTGATCAGGTGTCCACAGGCGGCAAGTAGACCGCGCCTAGCGCAACGCCAGGCGGCCGGCGCCGGCGCGCGGTGCATCCTCCAGCTTGAACACGCTGACCACCTCGGCCAGGTTGGCGGCCTGCTCCTGCAGGGAGCCCGCCGCGGCGGCGGCCTCCTCCACCAGCGCGGCGTTCTGCTGCGTGGTGCTGTCGATCTCGGTCACCGCCAGGTTGACCTGCGCGATGCCTTCGCTCTGCTCGTGGCTGGCGGCGACGATCTCGCCCATGATGCTGGTCACCTGCTCCACCGACGATACGATCTTGCTCATCGTGGCACCGGCCTCATCGACCAGAACACTGCCGGCATCGACCTTGGTCACCGAGTCTCCGATCAGTTCCTTGATCTCCTTGGCAGCTCCGGCCGAGCGCTGCGCCAGGTTGCGCACCTCGGACGCCACCACCGCGAACCCTCGTCCCTGCTCGCCCGCGCGCGCCGCTTCCACCGCCGCGTTCAAGGCCAGGATGTTGGTCTGGAACGCGATGCCGTCGATCACGCCGATGATGTCGACGATCTTGCGCGAACTGTCCTTGATCGACACCATGGTCTGCACCACACGGCCCACCACCTCGCCGCCCTCGGTCGCATAGCCGGAAGCCGACTGCACCAGCTGGTTGGCCTGTTTGGCGCTCTCCGCGTTCTGCGTCACGGTGGCCGTCAGTTGCTCCATCGCGGACGCGGTCTCCTCCAGGCTGGACGCCTGCGCCTCGGTGCGCGCCGACAGGTCCAGGTTGCCGCTGGCGATCTCGCTGGACGCGGTGGCGATCGTCTCCGTGCTGTCGCGCACCTGGCGTATCGTGGCGTTCAGCGACGACACGAAGCGGTTGAAGCCATCGGCCAGCGCACCGACCTCGTCCTCGCTCTCGACCGTCATGCGGCGGCTCAGGTCGCCGTTGCCGTCGGCGATCTCGCCCAGCATCTGCGCGGCGCGCGCCACCGGCGCGGCGATCGCGCGGCTGACCAGGTACACCACGAACAGGCCGATGCCGCCGCCCACCAGGCCGCCCACCAGCGCCGAGATCGTCACCGAACGCGTGACCGCGCCCAGCACTTCGGACTCCGGCACTTCGGCGATCACGTACATGTTCAGCTCCGGCACGAACGACGACGCCACCAGGCGCTTGCCGCCCGGCGCCGAATACGCGGCGCTGGTGTAGTTCTGGCCGCCGAGCAGCTTGGTGCTCAGCTCGGCATTGAAGCCCGGCAGGTCTTTCATGAAATGCTGGCCGTCCGCCAGCGCGGTATCGCGGTGCACGATCAGCATGCCGTTCGGCCGCACCAGGTACACGAAGCCGGACTCGCCGACCTTGTAGCTGCGGATGTTCTCGGCCAGCTTGTTGACCGCCAGGCCCAGGCTGGCCACGCCGATCTTGCCGTCGCCGGTGTCGAAACGCGTATTGATGAAGACGTTGTAGCTGCTGGCGCCCGGCTCCTTGTCCAGGTTCAGCGAGTACGGCTTGCCGCTGGCGAGGAAGCCATAGAACCACTGGTCGGCCGCCGCGCCCTTGTCCAGCGTGCGGTTGTAGCCCTTGTCGTCGAAGTACTTGCCGGTGCTGGCCGACACCCACGACACCGCCGCCGCCTTGGCGCTCTTGCGGATGCTGGCCGCGTATGCGGTCCAGGCCGGCAGGCCGCTGTCGGGCAGGCCGGCTTTTTCCCAGTCCAGCAGGAAGGTGTTGGCGCTGACCGACAACGCGGCCGCCAGCGGTTCGCCGATCTGGCGCAGGATGTCGTTGCGGATCTCGCCCACCTCGGCCGGCAGTTCCTGGGTCACCACCCGCTCGCGGATGCTGTTGCCCGTCATGACCACGCTCAGCGTCGCCGAGATCGCCAGGAACAGCAGCAGGCAGGCCGCCATGCTGAGCATCAGTTTTTGCTGGATCGACAGACGACGCAGAAGACTAGCCATGACACTCCCCAAAAGTTAAATCGGCACATGCAAATTTGTAAATCAGCGTAATCGAAGAGTGTTGCCATGCGCAACATAAAATTTCCGTTCTGTGCAGGACAGCAACGCAACCAATCGAACAGGCTGTAGGGGCGCTTTCGCCATATCATTCAGCCAATATAGAGACTATTTAACGACGATGCTTACGAAACTCTCGTTTCGCCAGCTGCTGCTGGGCGTCTTCCTGTTGATCGCCGTGCTGCTGAGCGCCGCTTCGCTGCACGCGCTGTGGACGCTGGACCGGCTCGCCGCCCACAGCCGCGACAGCGGGCGCCACGCCCTGGCACTGACCGAAAACACCCAGCAACTGGCCGAGCGCAGCGTGGCGATGGCGCGCAGCGCGCGCCAGTTCCTGGTGCTGGACGACCCCGCCTTCCGCAAGCGTTACGCCGACGCCTGGCGCGAGGCGCGCGCGGCGCTGGACGCGGTGTCCGCCGCCCTGCCCTACACGCCGCCGTCCACCTTCGAGCGCTGGCGCCACGCGGGCGAGCAGGCGTGGGAGCTGTTGCAGGCGCCCGCGCGTCCGCGTTCCAGCGCGCGCCAGCAGGCGCTGGAGAAAGTGCTGGCGCCGCTGCCGGCCGTGAACGCCGAGCTGGCCGACGAGGTCAAGCAGGAAGTCGACCGCCGCAACGGCGAACTGCTCACCGAGCTGGACCAGCGGCGCGGCGTGCTCAAGGGCCAGGTGATCGCCTCCATCGTGCTGGCCGCGCTGCTGGCCGGCGGCTTCGGGCTATGGCTGTCGCGCCCGCTGGCGCAGATCGAATCGGCCATCGACCGGCTCGGCGAGAACCGCTACGACCAGCCCATCGCCGTGCGCGGCCCGAGCGACCTGCAGCACGTGGGCCAGCAGCTGAACTGGCTGCGCCAGCGGCTGTCGGACCTGGAGGAGGACAAGGCCCGCTTCCTGCGCCACATCTCGCACGAGCTGAAGACGCCGCTGGCCGCGCTGCGCGAAGGCGTGGCGCTGCTGGAGGATGGCGTGGCCGGCGCGCTGTCGCCCAACCAGCGCGAGATCGCCGGCATCCTGAACCAGAACACGGCGGCGCTGCAATCGCAGATCGAGGCGCTGCTGCGCTACAACGCCGCCACCTTCGACGCCCACCGCCTGCAACGCGAGCCGGCCGACATGGCGGCGCTGCTGGCGCAGGCCGTGGCCGCGCAGCGCCTGCAATGGCAGGCCGCCGGCCTGGGCGTCGCCATCGAAGGCCGCGCCCGTCCCATCGCGGTCGACGCCGAGAAGATGGCGGTCGCCATCGGCAACCTGCTGTCGAACGCCGTGCGCTTCAGCCCGCGCGGCGGGCAGGTGACGTTCCGCATCGCCGAGGCCGACGGCAAGCTGCTGCTCGACTGCCTCGACCAGGGGCCGGGCGTGGCGCCGGACGACGCGGCCCGCATCTTCGAACCGTTTTACCAGGGCACGCGCCAGCCTGCCGGCGCGCGCCGGGGCAATGGCATCGGCCTGTCCATCGTCTACGAATACGTCGCCGCCCACGGCGGCGCCTTGCAACTGCTGCCCTCCGACCAGGGCGCGCACTTCCGGATCGAACTCCCCTATGAAACGTAATTCCCCCCTGCTGTTGCTGCTGCTCAGCCTGTCGCTGGCCGGCTGCACGCTGACCCCACCCCGGCCGCCGCTGCCCACGCCGGCCGAAGTGACGCTGCCGCCGCCACCGGCCATCGTGGAACTGCCGCCGCCACCGCCGCCCGATGAAGTCGGTCCACTGCTCAGCTATCACCAGCAGCTGCGCAAGATGACGCAGGGCGACATGCTCAAGGAGTTGAGCGGACTGAGCCTGCAACAGCGCAGCCCGCGCGTGGCGGTCCAGATGGGCATGGTGCTGATGCTCACGCGCGGCAGCGGCGACCTGGCGCGCGCGCAGGCGCTGCTCGACAGCGTGGCCACCGCCACCGAGACCGAGGCGCAACCGTTCAAGGCGCTGGCGCAGCTGTTGTCCAGCAATTGCGCGGAGACGCGCCGGCTGGCCGAGCACGCCGACAAGCTGGCCGTCCAGCAAAAGGACAGCCAGCGCCGCATCGACCAGCTCAACGAGATGCTGGAAGGCCTGAAGACCATCGAGCGCACGCTGCCGGCCCGTCCGGCGCCAGGGCCGCAGGCGGTGATCAAATGAACGGCCCGCGTGAACGCCTGATGGCCGGCCACGAACCGGCCGACACGGAAGCGCCCGGCACGGCCGGGGCCCTCGCCGAGCCGGTGGCAACGCACGCCACGGCGAGAGCAAGTGCCGAGGCGGCCACCGCCCGCGAGCCCGGCACGCCCCGCCTCCCAGCCCACAACAGGCCCCGCGGCTACCCCCCGCGCCTGGGCATC
>NZ_WWCX01000143.1:0-9909 GCF_009857655.1 Duganella vulcania | reverse complement strand
AAGGACGACGGCCAGGACCGCGAGCAGGACGACGGCGGCACCGCCGACCACTTCGTCGTCGGCGCCGAAATCAGGATGGACTATCTGTCGTTGGCGGCGGCCACCGCAGCGCCGCCGCTGCGCATGAACCGGGCCGGACGCGAGCCAGCGCTGAAGGCCGCGCGCCCGTCCAGCCGCATCGAGTGCATGCGCCGTTGCGCCAGCGACGGCTTTTGCGATCCATCCGACGACAGCGGCTGCGGCGGCGAATACTGCCTGGCCGGCCGCGACCGCGTGTAAGCGCCGGGGAGGCCCGCGTCAGCGCTGGCTGCTCAACATTTCATGCAGCTCCAGCCGGTTATAGGCCGAGCGCATCGCATCCTTGCCGCTCACCAGCTTTTTCGCGACCAGCTGCGCCAGCACGTCGTTGAGGCTGCGCGACATATTGTCTTCCTTGCGCTTGAGGAAGTCGGCAATCATGTGCAGCTTGGACGGATCGCTGATCAGCGGCGCCACCTGCTGGTTGTGGTTGAAGATCATCTCGGCGGCCAGCACGAAGCTCTGCCCATCCTCGCTCGGCAGCAGGTTCTGGTAGACCACCCCGACCAGCGAGTTGGCCAGCGCCACCGCGCGCTGCGCCTGCTGCTCGGCCGGGAAATAGCCCAGCAGCTTGCTGATGGCGCCCAGCGCGCTGCTGGTGTGCATGGTGGCCAGCACCAGGTGGCCCGACTCGCCGGCGTGCAGCACGGTGTCGGCGGTGTCGAAGTCGCGGATTTCCCCCACCATCAGCACGTCCGGCTTTTGCCGCATCGCCTCGCGCAGCCCGGTCGAGAAGCTGGCCGTGTCGGTCGGCACCTCCTTTTGCGAAATAATGGACTGGTCACGCCGCAGGTGGTATTCGATCGGTTCCTCGATCGTCACGATGTGGGCGCTGCGGGTGGCGTTGATGTGATCGAGCAGCGCGGCCATGGTGGTGGTCTTGCCCGAGCCGGTGGGTCCGGTCACCAGGATCACGCCCTTGGTCGCCTCCAGCATGGTGCGGACATAGGGCGGCAGCCCGGTCCTGTCGATCGGCATGGGCGCCAGCGGCAGGCGCCGGATCGCGATGCCGACCGCGCGCCCGGCCGCCATGCGGTACACGTTGCAGCGCAGCCGGCAATTGCTCAGCACGAAGGAACGGTCGATGGCGGCGGCCAGTATCTTGTCTTCCCAATCCTCGTCGATGGCGGCCAGCAGCGGCGTCATCTGCGCCAGCGTCACCGGCTCGTCGCCGGCGGCGCTCCAGCCGCGCGGCGTCTTGAACATGATGCGCGCATCCTGCTCGATATGGATGTCGGAGAAGACTACCCCCTGGTTGACCAGTGAGATCAGCTCGGTCAGCAGATCGCGTCCGGCCGGAGAATTGTCACTCATGATGGTTCCTGAAAAATGGCGCACCGGCGGCGCCGCGCCTGTCGCCCTGTGGGGACGTCCCATCATACTTGGCCTGCGCCGGCGATTCCTCAACAAACCTCATCGGCCGACGACGGCGGAACCGGTGCCGGCTCCGTCGCGACTCATGCAGGACCGTCCGGCCGGCGATGGCCGCGGCGGCGATCACAATCAACCTTTAAGGAGTAAGCGATGGGAGCAGCAGTCATAGGGTCGGCCGCGCTGGGCACGGCATCGGGTCTGGCGACAATTGCCGCGGGGATGGCGGCCAACGAGGCGCTGACGGCGGCCGAGATGGCCGCACAGATCCAGAAGAAGGCCAACACCGCAGCGGTGAACGCCATCTAAACCAGCAGCGCTGAAGGCCATGGTGCGCCGCGGCCTTCAGCATTTTCTTTCCCCCAACCAGGAGCTCGGGATGATTTATCTGAATAACGGTCGCCAGCAGTTGCCGGTCCAGGCCGGCGACAAGATGGCGCGCGGGGCCGCCGCCGGCGACGACGCCGATCTGATACGCTGGGCCGCGGCGCAGGGCCAGGCGCTGTCCAAGCTGCAAATCTTCAGCACCATGGCCAAACAGGTCAACGAACAGCAGTGATGCCGGCGCCGCCGCCCGGCGGCGCTGTTTACCCCGCCTCCCCTCCCGCCACGCTAGGACACCGACAGCAGCCAGGCCCAGGCACGATCCTTGGCCGTCAGGATGGCGTCAAGCAGGCCCGTCTCGTCGACCAGTTGCTCAATGCCTATGTTGTGCAGGATAATATAGCGCCCTTCGCTGGCGTCCCACAGCCATTCGCCGCCGGCATAACCGGGACCGGCCAGCGGCGGCGCTGCGGCCGGCGCCAGCTCGCGCCGGGGCAGATAGACGGACACGCACAGGAAGGGATGCGGCGCCTCGGCCGCCAGCGACGTCGTCGTCACGACATCGTCGAACTGCAGCTCCAGCACCGGGGGACCATCGCCCTGGCTCTGTCCAGTCAACGCGACCAGCTCGCGCATACAGCGCAGCACGGCCGCGACGGAGCCACCGAATTCCTCGGGTGGCGCATAATTGTGTTGCTGCATAAGACCTTATCGGATAAATAAGCGCTCGGAGCGGTGGGCGAAAGCGTTTAGCGCATGCTACGCTTTCTGCGGCCCACCGCCAAGATCATACAGCGCCGGCGTGCCCCGCATGCGGCGGCGCCCGCGTACGGCCGGCATCCGTGGTTCGGCCATGCCCTCCGTCAACGCCTGTCTCTGTGGCTCAAAATCCCTCCGGCGTTCCTCGTTATCCTCCTGCTTACGGCAGACCGCGCTCGCCCCCTTTTTTTAGTTGCTAAGAAACAACATTTCGCGCCGACGCACAGCGCCGGATGGAACCATGCGCTGGCCAGGCCCACTCATCGGTACTCCAACCGGAGTCTTCATCTACCACTTTGAAAGGAATTGCCATGCCCATGCTCGCCCCAGTCGTGACCGCCGTCACCACCGCCGCGTCATTGATGCCGCCGCCACCGCCGGCGCCCCAGGCCGACGACACCGGCAGCATCATCTAAAGCCGCGGCCAGCGCGGGGCCGTCGCCAGGCGGCCCCGCGCTGCCAGGCCCGCCGCACTTCCACCCCATCCCCTTCATCCGCACGGAGTCCCCATGGCCGAACTGCGCCTGACCGACAAGGCCGACTTCGGCCTCATGTACGACATTGAACGGCAACGCTACGACAGCACGGTGACCGCCGTCGCGACGCGCGAGCGCGCGCTGGCCCACTACGCCGGCTGTCCGTCCGTGGGCTACGTGATCGACGGCGTGACCGCCGGCGGCGCCGTATTCGACGGCCGCGAACTGCACCTGGCCGTGCTGCCGCGGTTTCACGGCCGCTGGGCATGGCTGCTGAAGCCCACCCTGGACTGGCTGTTCGCCCTGTGCGATCCGGTCCAGGTGCGCATCGAGCGCCACAACCTGCGCTGCATCCGCTTCATGGACTGCGGCGGCTGGCAGCGCCTCGGCGAGGACGCCGAGTACATCACCTACCTGCTCAGCAGCGCTACCCCGCACGTGTTCCGGCGCCGTCGCGCCGGCCGTCGGGCCGCCGGCGACGCTACGGTTGCACCGTCGGCGGCAGGTTGCGGTACACCTTGAGCGCATACGCCAGGCGCTTCTTCGGATCGGCGGCATTGTAGGCGCCCACGGCGTCCCAGGAATTGCCGAGCCGGCGCATGTTCTGCGCCAGTATCCACGCGCCGATGTGGATATTGGTGCAGGCGTCGTACAGCTGCCGCTCGCCGATGCCGTAGCGGCGCAAAGTCGGCAGCCAGCCGCTGTTGATCTGCATCAGGCCGATATCGTAGCTGCCGTTGGCGTTGGTGCGGCCGCGCGCCAGCGGATCGAGCCGCGATTCGGTGCGCGCGATCGCGTACAGCAGGCTGGCGTTGACGCCATAGCGGGCGGCCGCGTCCTGCCAGCAGGCGTGGGCGGGGCCGCCCAGCAGCCACACGGCCAGCAGCCACGGGCGGCAACGGCGCGCCGTCATCGCGTCAGCGATCCATTGATGTACTTCCACACCGCGTGCTCCGGATCGGTGCCGGTGCAGATCAGCGGCAGTGGCGGCGACGATGAATCCAGCACAATGGTGCCGATGATGTTGACGCGGATGGGAGGGTTGGTGCCTGGCAGCACCTTGTTACAGCCATCGCCCGGCCAGAAGTGGCCGCCGATCGAATAGGTCCAGGCCCAGATGTAGTCGTCGACGATCAGCGTGTAGCCATGGATGTGGTCGTGCACCTCCAGGTCGTCGCCGATCTTGCCATTCCTGCCCGCGCTCAGGTCGCGCCCCGCATTGACGTCGGCGCCCGCCGTCAGCGTGCCCGACATGTCCAGATCGCCGTTCTGGTCCACCGCCAGCGGCCGCCATGTTGCGGTCGCCGCCGCGTAGCTGAAGGCCAGTCCCTTGTCCTTCACCAGGCGCACGTCGCCGTCGTTGTTGTCCGGCTGGGCCGCCAGATCGGCGTAGGTGTCCACCGGCGCCCGCCACGACGTGGCGGCCGCCACCTGGCGCCAACGGTTGTCGCTGGTACAGTGCATCAGATTGCGGTTGGCGTCGACCGCGATGCCGGCGCCGCTGCACGCATCGTCGGCCACCACCACCGCCGCCGCGCCCATGCCGATCGGCGCGTTCATCTGGTTCAGCTCCGGCAGCCCCGGCACCTGGTTACGGTAGAGGAAATCTGCCGACTGCCCCGGCCCGTCGAAGAACAGCGCCGACACCAGGCTGCCGGCCGCCGCCGCCGTGCCGCTGCAGCTGGCGGCGGTGAAGCTGTCCAGCGACGGCGACGTGCCCGGGTCCAGCCGCCAGGCGCCGGACGCGGCCCGCGCCCGCGTCGGATCGAGGCTGTTGATGTAGCCGGCGCCGGCGCCGGCGGCGGCCACGCCCAGCACCCGGTCCGGGATCGCCGGACCTTCGCTGACCACCACCGCGTCAAGCACGATGGGATTGGGCGCCACCGGGAATTTCGTTTTCGGATATTTCAGGCGCGGACGGACCAGCAGACAGCCGCTTTGTCCATACGGATTCGCGGACTCCATTCCTGGAGGCAGCATGCCGGCCGCCTTCAGCATGGCCGGCGAGATCGCCAGTGTCTGGCCGACATTGGCCGGCACCGCCAGCGCGCCGTACTGGTCGGCCAGATAGGTGCTGGCCGCGCGCGTCATCGCCGTTTGGTATTGCGCGGCGCGCTGGGCCTTGGCGTCCTCCAGCGCGGTGTCGATCATCGCCGTCAGGCCCGCCACCAGCATCGCCGCGATCAGCAGCGCGCCCAGGATTTCTATCATGGCGACGCCACGCTGTCTGTAGTACATGGTGCGGTCCTCAGTTGCGGGCGGCCAGCCACACCGGGCCGCCGTTGGGTATCGCCAGCGCCGGCGCGGCGATGGTGCTGGGCACGGTGGACAGCGCCGGCCGGAAATAGCCCTGGCTGAACAGGCCCACCATGTGCGAACGCTGCGACAGCGCCAGCAGCTCGCCCATCAGGCCGGGCTGCGGCGCCAGCGCATACACCAGAATGGTGCCGTCGGCCAGGCGGAAGTTGGCGAATCCGCCCTGGCTGGCGCCGCCCACCGGCGCGCCGGCCGCCACCAGCTGCGCGGCCGGCGCGGCGTGGTACTGCTGCGGATGGTCGGTGAAATACGCGACCACCGCCTGCCGGTAGGCCGCCATCGCCTGGGCCTGGCCCTGCTGCGCGGCGTGCGTGAGCAGCGCGCCGGCATCGACCTGGCGGACGCCGTACCAGGTGGTCAGCCCCAGCATCACGGCTAGCATCATGGCGTTGAACATGGCTTAACGCTGCAATGCCGGCACGGCGGCGCAGCCGGCGATCAGCCCGGCCATCTGCTGGCGGGCGACCGCCGTCAACAGATCGTACTGGCCGGTGCGCAGGTGGCTGCGGGCGGTCGGCGCGTCCTTCAGCAGCAGCAATTCCGTCTTCAGCGTCCTCCTGGCGGCGCCACCGAGTTGCTGGTGCAGCACGCCGGCCAGCCCGTCCGCCATCAGCGCGCGGGCATGGCCGGCGCCGATGCGCTCGGCCGCCAGCGACTCCAGCTTGCCGATCGCCTGGGCGGCGCTGTCGGCGCGCATGGTGCTGATCAGCAGATAGCCGTCGATGGCGGCGCGCAGCACGCAGACGGCGGCCTCCTGGTCGCGGATCTCGTCGAGCATGACGATGTGCGCGCCGCTGGCCGCCACGCGGCGGAAGGCCTCGGCGAAACCGCTGTCGCCGCCGGTGGCGGTCTGGTAGCAGACGCCGTCGCCGTAGCCGCCCTCCAGCGGCAGCTCGATCAGCGCCTCGCCGGTGACGGCAACGCCGCCATGCAGGCTCAGGCGCTCCCTGACGATGGCGCAGCCGGTGCTGGTCTTGCCGGACTTGGCCGCGCCGGCCACGATGAACAGCCCCGACAGACCGCGCGCCGTCAGCGCCGGCAGGTAGGCGTTCGGTATGCCCAGCTCGGCAAGCGTGCGGATCACACCGCCGATCTTGCGCAGCACGAACACCTGGCCGCCGGCGGTCAGCAGGGTCGTCATATGGTAGCTGACACCATCGTGCGCCACGCGGCAGCGGGCCGGCGCGCGCGGCCCCACCAGCGCCGCCCGGCAGACGTCGGTCAGCCGGTCCAGGTCGGCGCGCAGGGCGGCGGTGGCGCGCAGCGGATTGGCGGCGGCGCCGGGCACGTCGCAAAAGCGGTCCTCCAGCGTCGGGTGGCCAAGGTAGAGGTCGGAAAACACCAGTTGTCGGACGGCGGTGGCTTCAAGCATGAGAAATGAAATGGCCTGCGGTTAATTGGAGGTGAACGTCAGCGTGTTGCCGGCGGCGACGCTCACGCTGCAGGCCGTGGCGGCCGCCGCCGGGGTGATCGGGAAGGTCGTGATCGACGCCGTGCCGGGCGAGGCGATCGACTGCCAGCCGCTGGTGCCGACCAGCGTGGCGACGCAGACGTCCTGCGGCAGGCCCGGATAGGCGATGGTGAATGTGCCGGTGACGCCGGTGACGACCACGTTGCCGCCCCAGACGTTGGTGGCCACGCCCGCGGCTGTGACGGCCAGCGTGTTGGGGAAGGCGCCGGCCGTCTTCAAGGTCTGGTTAAGGCTGCCGGTGCCATAGCCCTGGCCCATGTACAGCTTGCGCACGGCGGTGCGGATCGCCGTCACCTCCTCGCCCGCCTGGTTCGACTGCGCGCTGCTGAAGGCACCGGTCAGCAGCGACACCGCGCCGAGGATGACGATGGCGGCGATGCCGAGATAGGCGATGGCTTCGAGCAGCGAGGCGCCGCGCTGGCGATGGGGATAGCGTATCGGTTTCATGAAGTTCTCCTGTGGTTAAGACGATTGCGAAAAAAGATGCCAATGCGGTGCGGTGGTCTCAGTGCGCGCCGCGCGTCATCGAGGCGATCTCCTGCTGGATGCCGAAGAAGCCGGTCACCAGCCAGGCGATCACCAGGGCCAGCGTGACCACCGACAGCGCGTTCAATACCTTCATCTGGGCGCTGACCGTCTGCACGCCCTCGGCCAGCCATTCATCGGCCAGGATCCTGAGCGCCTCGGCAAACCCCTTGTACTCGGCATAGACGCACAGGTCGTCGACCACTTCCGGCGATGGAAAACCGTAGCCGGCGTTGCGCAGCGCCTCGCCGCAATTCAGGCCGGACTTGACGCCCAGCAGCGCGCCGTCGAGGCGTTCGCGCAGCCATGGCGCCGCCTGGCCGGACAGGCGCTGCAGCGATTTTTCGACGGTGATGCCGGCGAACTGCAATGCCGAGAACGCCATCAGGAAACCGCTGCCGACCTGCAGCCGGTACAGCGAATACGGCACATGGCGGTCCAGCGCCACGCGCACATTGCCGCACCAGCGCGGCATCGACAACACCACCGCCGCCAGCGCCAGCAGCAGGCCGGCGACGACCGGCAGCATCCACTGCTGCACCAGTTGCGACATCAGGTACAGCGAGCGCGCCGCGCCGTGCCACTTGTGCGGATCGACCATGCGCGCGAACTGCGGCACCACCGTCACGCCGAACACATACAGGTAGGCCAGCAGCATCGCCAGGATCGCCATCGGATAGGCCAGGCCGCCGACGATCACCCGCTTGATCTCCTGCCGCGACTTGACCACGCCGGTCAGCACCTGCAACGTCGCCTCCAGCCGGCCGGACTGCTCGCCGGCCAGCACGATCATGCGCTCCGTGCTGGGGATCCAGCCTTCCAGGCCGTCGCCGAGAAAGCGGCCGTTCTGCACCGCGCGCCGGCAGTCGGCCAGGATGATCGCCAGCGGCTCGTTGGGTTTGCGCCCGTGGCGCGAGGCGCGCTCCCACAGGTCGTCGAGGATCTTCAGCAGCGGCAGGCCGTTGGCCAGCATGGCGGCGATCTTGCGGTAGACGCGCAGCCGCACCGCTTCACCGAACTGGGTGCGCGCCCACCAGCGATGCGGGTCAACCTGCATAGGCCGCCTCCACCACGTTCAGGTGGCGCTCCGCGCGCGGCGCGTCGCCGGCCAGATGGCCGACCACCTTTTCCGCCATGCGCGGATCGACCAGGCCGGCCACGACCTTGGACAGCGCATGCTCCAGCAGCGTCTGCCCGCCCAGCTCGCGCCGCCAGTATTCCAGCGCCTGCCCCTTGTCGCCGCTGCGGAGGTAATCGAAGAAGCGCGCGTCCGGCGTGATCACCTCGGCCACCACCGTGCGTCCGGCCGTGCCCTGCTCGCGGCATTCCTTGCAGCCCGGCCCTGCCAGGCATACCTGGTCGAAGGCCGCGCCGGCGGCATGGCGCAGCCGCGCCAGCAGCGGCGGCGCCAGCCGGTCGGCATGGTCGCGCAGCCTGACCTTGCAGTGCGGGCACAGCAGCTTGACCAGGCGCTGGCTGATCAGGCCCGTCACCACCGTGTGGTCGGCCACCATGGTCAGCGGCAGCCCCAGGTCGAGCAGCCGGTCGACGATGGCGATGGCGCTGTTGGCGTGCACCGTGGTCCACACCTGGTGGCCCGTCATCGAAGCGCGCAGCGCGCTCTGCGCCGACGCCTTGTCGCGGATCTCGCCGATCATGATGGTGTCCGGGTCGAGCCGCATGGCGTTGCTGATCGCCGCCGAGAACAGGCGCGAACGCTCCTCCTCGCTGCCGGCGTTGGTGACCGAGGTCTGCACCGCGCCGTCGATCGGATACTCGACCGGGTCTTCCACCGTCAGCACGTGCAGCTTGTGTTCGGCCTGCTCGATCGCGCCGCTCAGCACCCGCTGCAAGGTGGTCGACTTGCCGGAGCCGGTCGGGCCGCTGATGAGGTTCATGCCGGTCGGCTGTTCCTTGAGCCGTTGCAGCTGTCCGGCGTGCAGCTCGTCGAAGCCGAGCGGCCGCAGGTCGACCGTGTCGCCGGCGTCGTTGTACAGCAGGCGCAGCACCATCAGCGTGCCCTCGTTGGTGGGCGCGGTGGCGATGCGCACGCCGTACAGTTGCGGCGGCAGCTTGTCGCGGTCGGAAATGCTGGCGTCCTGACGCTCGGTCGGCTTGTACGAGCTGTCGGACACCGACGTCATCGCGCCGTACAGCGTGGCCAGCAGCCGCTCGCCGTATTCCGACGTCTGGCTGCCGATGCGCAGCAGGTCGTTGTGGATGCGGAAGTAGGTTTCGGTGCTGCTGCGGCGCACGCGGATATGGATGTCCGAGGCGCGCTCGCGGCACGCGCGGTTGAGCAATTCCTTGGCCGTCACCTGCATCATCGAGTGTTCCTGGCGCCGGCCGCCCTGCCCGCCCGCGCCATCGTTGTACTGCGCGGCGATGGCCTGGATGTCGACCACGCTGACCTCGCACTCGTGCGCCATCTTTTGCAGCCGCGCGCGGTAGGACAGCACGTGCGGGTTCAATTCCTGGCCGTGGGCGATCAGCAGGCGTCCGTCCGCCAGCAGGCACAGCAGCTTGCGTTGTTCCGCGCTCGCTTCGAAGGCGCCGGCGCGGCTCAGCACATCGGGCGCGCCGGCGGCG
>NZ_WWCX01000142.1:0-10205 GCF_009857655.1 Duganella vulcania | reverse complement strand
GGCTGCGCCGCCATGCTGGGCCTGGCCTGCTCGCCGGCGCTGGGCGCGCTGGCCGACGCCTCGCTGGGCACGCTGTCGCCGGGGCGCCGGCTGTGCAACCTGGCCGCCTTCAGCCTGTTCTGGACCATCTTCGAATGCGCCGGCATCAGCGCGGTGTCGCTGTTCACCGGCCTGGTCAACGACGTCGTGCCGCAGGGTTTGCTGGGGCGCTTCTACGCGGCCTTCCGCATTGTCGGACTGGGCGTGGGCATCGCCTTCAACACCTGGGTGTTCGCGCTGACCGACCACTACCTGAGCGAGATCCTGCTGGCCATCGGCCTGGTGTTCGGCGTGGCGCTGCTGTTGGTGTGCCTGATGGTGCGCGAGCCGCCCTGCATGGATCTCGACAACGCGCCGCGCCCGGCCGGCTGGCGCGCGCTGGCCGTGCCGCGCGCCCACGTGCTGGCCTGCTTCGCGCACCGGCCCTTCCTGTGGGCGGTGGCGGCCTTCATGCTGGCCAGCGTCACCTTCAGTCCGTTCAACACCTTCTACCAGTACTACGCCCACCTGTCCGGCATTCCGAAATCGACGCTGGGCACGCTGACCGCGTACGGCTACGCGGTGTCGATCCTCTCCGCCTTCGGCATCGGCTGGCTGGTGGACCACTACGGCGCGCTGCGCGTGTCCAGCCTGATCATGGGCGCGTACGGCGCGGCCGCCGCGCTCGGCTACCTGAGCCTGGGCGATCCGTCCTGCTTCCCGTGGTTCTACCTGGCGCATGTGGTGGTGTCGGGCGCCTGGTTCACGGCGGCGGCGTCGCTGCCGATGGCGCTGTTCCCGAAGGCCCGGTTCGTGCAATACAACTCGAGCAAGGATTTGATGGTTGTGCTGGGCAATATCGTGGTCAGCGGCGTGCAGGGGCCGGTGCTCGACCTGTCCGGCCACGACTACCGCCTGACGCTGCTCAGCGGCGCCGTGTTCGCGCTGCTGAGCCTGATGTGCCTGGCGCGCCTGCGGGCGGACTAGTCGTAGCCGCCGGCCTTGCCCAGCTGGCGCCGGTCGCGCTTGGTGGGACGGCCCTTGATGTCCGCGCCTGGCTCGCGGTACAGGCGGCGGTTCTCGGCCACGTCGGCGCGGCGCGCCACGCTGGCGTCGGTTTCCTCGTACAGGTTGCGCGCGATGGGCGCGGCGGCCCGCACGTCGGACAGGTTCATCACGTCGACCTCCCAGCGGTCGGAGCCGTTATCGATGTCCAGCGTGTCGCCGATGCGCACCGCGCGCGCCGGCTTGACCTTGTCGCCGCCCAGCTTGACCTTGCCGCTGTCGACCGCCTCGGTGGCGAGCGAACGGGTTTTAAAGAAGCGCGCGGCCCACAGCCACTTGTCCAGTCTGACACTTTCGCTCAAGCGTATTTCCCCACTGCGAAGACCCGCATCAGCATCTTGTACGCGAAAAACGCGACCTCGTAGCCGATGCGGCGGAAGCGGCCGACGTGCTTGATGTCGGCCGGGTTGACCAGCACGCCCTCGGCGATGGCGGCCTCGATGTGCTGGCGCAGGTTTTGCGCGAACACCGCGTCCTTGATCACCACGTTCGCTTCCTGGTTTAAAAACAGGCTCAGGCCGTCCACATTGCTGGAGCCCACGGTGGCCCAGTCGTCGTCCACCACGGCGACCTTGGCGTGCAACTGGGTCTTGTGATATTCCACCACTTTGACGCCGGCCGCCAGCAGTTTCGGATAGAACGAGTGCGCGACCGCGTCCTGCAGCCAGATCTCGCCGACGCCGATCAGCAGCGTGACCTCGACGCCGCGCTCGGCGGCGGCGGCCAGCGCGTGGCGGAACTTGGCGCCGGGCGCGAAATACGGATTGGCCAGCAGCACGCTGTGGCGCGCGCGCCCCAGCGCCTGCAGGTAGGCGCGCTGGATGGTGCGGCGGTTGCGGAAATTGTCGCGCACCACAAAGCCGGCCTGCACCATGTTCTGCGTGGCGATCTTGTTCACCTTGCGCATGTCGCGGAACAAGCCGATCCGCTTGATGATGCCCAGCCGGCCGAGCCGGCGCCACTGCGTCAGCGCCTCCAGGTGGATGGCCGCCACCAGCGGCCCGCGCACCTGCACCGCGAAATCCCAGCGCGGCGCGACCAGCTCGATGGAGCGGTTGCGGTCGCAGAACATGTCGTCGTTGATGTTGATGCCGCCCACGTAGGCCACCTGGCGGTCGACCACGCAGATCTTGCGGTGGGTGCGGGTGACGCCGCGCTTGAACCACGGATTGAACACGCGGTGCTCGACGCCGGCCGCCACCAGCTCCACGTGCATGCCGTTGACCTGGCGCCGCCCGGTGCCCCACCAGTCGGTGATCATGCGCACCTGCACGCCGCGCCGGGCCGCGTTCATCAGCGCCGCCATCACCATTTTGCCGGTGTCGTCGGCCGCGAAGATGTAGGTCTCGAAATACACCTCGTAGCTGGCGGCGTCGATGGCGGCGACCAGGGCCGGAAAGTAGTCGGCGCCGGTGTGGAGCAGCGTGACTTCGTTATCGGCGATGAAATTAACTGTGCGCATGGCTGGATTCTACCCTTGAGTTCCAAAATACGGCGCGAAACAAGTCTATAATAAATTGCAACCCCAGTGGGAATGGAGCGCCCGGAGCATGCGTAGCCTGTCGATGATGATGCTGTTGTCCTGCCTGCAGCCGGCGGCGGCCGCCGTGCTGGCCGATTGCCCCAAGGTGGTGGTGTCCGCCGACCCCGACTATCCGCCGCTGCACTGGTACGACGGCAAGACGCTGCGCGGCCCCAGCATCGAACTGGCCACGCGCATCCTGACCGACCTGAAGATCCCCTACGAAGTGCGCTACGTCGGCCCGTGGAAACGCGTGCTGGCCACGGCGGCGGCCGGCAAGATCGACCTGGTGGCGACGCTGAAGATCCAGCCCGAGCGCGAACGCTACCTGGACTTCGTGCGCACGCCGGCCTTCCCCAATCCGGTGGCGGTGTTCGTGCCGCGCCAGCACGCCTTCATCTTCAACACCTGGCAGGACCTGGCCAGCCACAAGGGCGGCATCGCGCTCGGCAACACCTTCGGCCGCGAGTTCTCGGCGTTCTCCGCCGCCCATCTGCGGCTGGAGGAATCGGGCACGGCCGACAGCAACTTCCGCAAGCTGGGCCTGGGCCGCATCGATTATTTCGTCAGCGGCCTGTTCACCGGCGAGGCGTGGCTGGCGCGCCACGGCGGCGGCGCGCAGTTCATGGCGATGCGTCCCTTCCTGACCGAGGACAAGAATTATTTCGCCTTCGCCAAGCTCAGCCCCTGCACCCGCCACCTCGACGCCTTCGAGGCGCGGCTCAAGGAACTGGTGGCCAACAAGACCAACCTCGTCATGCTGAACAGCAGCCTGCAACAGCTGGACGTCAAGCTCGACAGCGCGACGCTGGTGCGCAAATAATCGTCCGCAATACCTCAGCGCAGCGCCAGGCTGGCGACGATGGGCGCGTGGTCGGACAGCTTGGCCCACAGGCTGCCGTGCATCACCTCGGCCGTCTCGACCTTGAAGCCGCGCACGTAGATGCGGTCCAGCCGGAAGAACGGCAGCGCCGCCGGAAAGGTGCGGGCCGGCGTGACGCTGGCCTTGCGGCGCAGCGTGCGCACCAGCTCGTCGAGCGTGGAGTTGGAGCCGATCTGGTCGAAGGCCTCGACCACGCCGAGCGCGTTGCGCAGCTCGGCGCTGAGGGTGTTGCGCCAGTCGTTGAAATCGCCGGCGATGATGACCGGTTCGCCGTCCGGCGCCGAGGCCCGCACGGCCGAGATCAGCGCCTGGGTCTGGCGGCGGCGCCCGGCCTCGAACAGGCCCAGGTGCACGACGTAGCAATGCACCGCGCCCTTGGGCGTGTTGAGCACGCAGTGCAGGATGCCGCGCTGTTCGTAGGCGTGGTCGGAGACGTCGTGGTTGGCCTGGTTGGCGATCGGGAAGGCGCTCAGCAGCGCATTGCCGTGGTGGCCGTGGTCGTACACCGCGTTCATGCCGTAGGCGGCGTGGGCGTGGCGCGACTCGCCGGCCAGGTACTCGTGCTGCGCGGCGGCCGGCCAGTGCTTGTGGCCCAGGTGCTCGGCGCCGTACTTGGCGGCGTTCAGGTCATGCTTGCCCTGCACCTCCTGCAGGAACACCACGTCGGCGTCGAACAGGCCGATCGCCTGCTTGAGCGCCAGCACCCGCGGTTCGCTGCGGATGGCGGACACGCCCTTGTGGATGTTGTAGGTCGCGACTCGGATTTTCATCCCTGTATTCTAACCCTGAGTCCGGAATTGCGGCGTATGCTGCCGCACACAACGCGGGCCTAGGCCCAGGCGTGCTCGAGCGTGTTGGTGCCGACCAGCACCACGTCCTGCGGCGCGGCGCTGGTCTGGACGCCGCCCGCCAGCGTGGCCACCGTCTGCATCACCGTGGACTCGTAGGCCAGCACGCTGGTGTTCTGGTCGACGTGGGTCAGCAAGGCGCGCGCCACGGACGCCGCGGCGCTGCCGGAGTAGCCGGCCAGTTCGGCAGGCGTATCGAGCAGCGCCGTGAAATTGGAGGCGACCACCAGGCGGTTGTTCACCAGCGCGCCGTCGATCAGGCCCTGGGCGCTGGTGTTGTGCTCCGCGCCTTCCAGCACGCTGAGCGCGGCCAGCGGGCGCGGCATGCCGGCCTTGAGCGTGTTGACCCAGTAATTCACGCCCTGGTCCGTGGCGCGGCCCAGCACGTGGGCATAGATCGCGGTCAGGAAATCCAGGTCGCTGCCGTTGCCCAGCGCGGCGGGATCGGAGCTGAGGGCGAAGTTGTCCACCATCGCCTTGACCGTGGCGTTGGTGTAATACGCCATGATGAAGTCCCCGGTCGTGCTCGGCGCGTGGGTGGTCATCATCTGGGTGACCATGCTGTTCAGGCCGCCGGGGTCGGCGGGATTGCCGAAATACGCGATATAGAATTTCTGCGCCATCGCCACATAGGGCGCGCGCGCCGCATCCTCGTCCACGGCGGCCTGGCTCAGCGCCATGGTGCCGTCGGCGAACGCCAGGCGTTCGATATTGCTCAGGGTGTCGCTCTGGCCCGGATCGCTCTTGGACGTGACCGTATAGCCGGCGCCGCTGGCGGCCATCGTGTAGCTGCCGAAGGAACCCGTGTAGATGGCGGTGTCGATGCCGGCGCCGCCGTCAATGATGTTGTGGCCGCCATTGCCCTGCAGGTGGTTGGCGGCGCTGTTGCCGATCAGCGTGTCGCTGCCGCTGCCGCCGATGGCGTTCTCGATCACCGTGCCGTAGGCGATGGCCAGGTTGTCGGTGCCGTCGTAGGTGGGCACCGGCGGATCGGTCTGCCAGTTGATGCCGGCGCCGGTGTCGGACGGAATGTGGATGGACGAGTAGTGTCCCTGCTGCAGGTCGATCAGCGAACCGTTGCTGAAGTTGGCGATCGAAATGGTGTCGTTGCCGCCCGCGTCCCAGATGGTGGTCAGGAACGGCGTGGACGGATCGAAGGTGTAGGTGTCGTTGCCGGTGTGGTAAGTGGTGTTGGCGCCGTACAGGTATTGCATCGCCGCGATGTCGTCCAGCATCGGCGCGTTCGGCACCACGGTGTAGGACTTCCACGAGGCCGAATTGGCGGTCTCGGTGACGCGGACAAACAGGCTGTGCGGCGCATCGTCGTAGGCCATCAGCGAGTACTGGCGGGTCGAGTGCGCCGGATCGACCGGATTGTCCTCGAACGGATGCTTGAGGCCGAGCGCATGGCCCAGCTCATGCACCAGCGACATGTAGTTGTACGAGCCCACCGACCAGTCATTACTGCTGAGCGCGCCGTCCGCGTCAGTGCTGATCCAGACGTCGCCGCCGGACGGGTAGGTGCTGCTCGGGAAGCTGGCCCAGCCCCAGGCGCCGCCGCCGTCGCTGGCGGTCTCGCTGGCCGAGGTCCAGGCCAGGCGGATGTCGCCAACCGAGGTGGTGGTGTCGGCCACCAGCACCGGCTTGACGTTGGCGACATTGGCCCAGGCCTGCAGCGCGGTCTGCGCCGCCGCCTGCTGCACCGTGTTGAGGCCGTAATGCTGGCTGGCGTGCGGCTCGTCCAGGTCGGAGTAGCTGCCGCCGCCCGGCCCGCTGAAGACGGCCGAGCCGAAGGCAAACGGGAAGCTGTAGGTGACCGTGGCGCCCGTGCCGGCGCCGCCGCCCCACTTGTAGCCGCTCAACAACGCATCAATGGTCAAGGTGCCGGAATCGAAGACAAACGAGGCCGGGCTGGACTTGGTGGGGCTGGTCATGCGGGTTCTCCTGGAAGCGGGCCGTCAGACGGGCCTGCCTCTTGATTCTATGCAAAAAGAACCGGAATGAACAGGAAACCCGCGATCTGAAAAATTATGCCGTACGGCAATATCTTGGCAATTGTAATATAGCTTCAGCGTTGGAGGAAGAAAAGCAACGGTCGGCCGCCTCCAGCCAGGGCAGCCAGACGTGGTTCAGGTGTTCGCGCGGGGCCAGCGTGACGGCGATGTCGCGCGGGACCTCGACGCTGAACACGTGCTCGGTGTTCTCGGTCACGCCCGGCGCGTAGCGGTGGCGCCACACCGGGTAGATGGTGTAGACGTTGGACAGTTGCCAGTCGCGCAGCACGATGGTCTCGCCGTCGGCGACGATGCCGGTTTCCTCGAACAGCTCGCGGCGGGCGGTGTCGGGCAGCGGCTCGTCGGGCGCGTCCAGCGAGCCGGTCACCGACTGCCAGTAGCCGGGCCGGTCGGCACGCTCGATCAGCAGCACTTGCAGGTCGGCGGTGTGGATCACCACCAGCACCGACTCGGGAATCTTGTAAGGCTTCATGGTTCGGATAAAAGAAAAGGCGCCGAAGCGCCCTTTCCATTGCAAAGATTTAGCTTGCCACTTTCGGCTCGGCCGCGCGCAGACGGATGTGCAGTTCCTTCAACTGCTTCTCGTCCACTTCCGACGGCGCCTGGGTCAGCAGATCCTGCGCGCGCTGGGTTTTCGGGAAGGCGATCACGTCGCGGATCGAATCGGACTTGGTCATCAGGGTCACGATACGGTCCAGGCCGAATGCCAGGCCACCGTGCGGCGGCGCGCCGTATTGCAGCGCGTCGAGCAGGAAGCCGAACTTCAGGCGGGCTTCGTCGGCGTCGATCTTCAAGGCGCGGAACACTTTCGACTGCACTTCCTCGCGGTGGATACGGATCGAACCGCCGCCCAGTTCCCAGCCGTTCAGGACCATGTCGTAGGCCTTGGCGATGCAGGCGCCCGGATTGGTTTCCAGCCAGTCTTCGTGGCCGTCCTTCGGCGCGGTGAACGGGTGGTGGGTCGCGGTCCAGCGGTCGGACTCTTCGTCGTATTCGAACATCGGGAAGTCGATCACCCACAGCGGCGCCCAGACGTCGTCGAACAGGCCGGCCTTCTTGCCGAATTCCGAATGGCCGATCTTGACGCGCAGCGCGCCGATGGCGTCGTTGACCACCTTGGCCTTGTCCGCGCCGAAGAAGATCAGGTCGCCGTCTTCGGCGCCGGTCAGTTCCAGCACCTTGGCCAGCGCGGCGTCGTGCAGGTTCTTGACGATCGGCGATTGCAGGCCGTCGCGGCCCTTGGCCTTCTCGTTGACCTTGATGTACGCCAGGCCGCGCGCGCCGTAGATGGCGACGAACTGGGTGTAGGCGTCGATTTCCGAACGTGGCATGTCGCCGCCCTTCGGTACGCGCAGGCCGACCACGCGGCCGTTAGGCAGGTTGGCGGCGCCCGAGAACACCTTGAAGTCGACGTCCTTCATCACGTCGGTCAGGTCGGTGAATTCCAGCTTGACGCGCATGTCCGGCTTGTCCGAACCGTACTTGCCCATCGCTTCGGCGAAGTCCATCACCGGGAACGGGTTAGGCAGCTCGACGTTCATGGTGTTGCGGAACACCTTGCGGATCATGTCCTCGAACAGGTCGCGGATTTCCTGTTCGGTCAGGAACGAGGTCTCGCAGTCGATCTGGGTGAATTCAGGCTGGCGGTCGGCGCGCAGGTCTTCGTCGCGGAAGCACTTGGTGATCTGGTAGTAGCGGTCGAAGTTGGCCACCATCAGCAGCTGCTTGAACAGCTGCGGCGATTGCGGCAGCGCGAAGAAGTTGCCGGCGTTGACGCGCGACGGCACCAGGTAGTCGCGCGCGCCTTCCGGGGTCGACTTGGTCAGCATCGGGGTTTCGATGTCGATGAAGCCCAGGTCGTCGAGGTACTTGCGCACTTCCATCGTGACCTTGTAGCGCAGGCGCAGGTTGTTCTGCATCTGCGGACGGCGCAGGTCCAGCACGCGGTGGGTCAGGCGGGTGGTTTCCGACAGGTTGTCGTCGTCCAGCTGGAACGGCACGGCCACGGAGGGGTTCAGCACTTCCAGCTGCGAGCAGATCACTTCGATCTTGCCCGATGCCAGGTTGGCGTTGACGGTGCCGGCCAGGCGGTCCTTGACCACGCCGGTGACGCGCAGGCAGAACTCGTTACGTACGGCCTCGGCGGCCTTGAATACTTCAGCCTGTTCCGGATTGCAGACGATCTGCACCAGGCCCTCGCGGTCGCGCAGGTCGATGAAGATCACGCCACCGTGGTCGCGGCGACGATGTACCCAGCCGCACAGGCTGACAGTTTGGCCAAGCAGCGCTTCAGTGGTGAGGCCGCAGTAGTGAGTACGCATTGAGGACATGTTTATTTCTCGGTTCAGGTTAAGTTACTCAGTTAATCTTTTATTTGCCGGCGGTGTCGATGATCTTGGGCGCGTCTTCCGGCGCCACCACACCCATCGACACGATGTACTTCAGGGCGGCATCCACGGACATGTCGAGCTCGACCACATCCTTGCGCGCCATCATCAGGAAAAATCCCGACGTCGGATTCGGCGTGGTCGGGATGTAGACGCTGACATAGTCGCCCACCAGATGGTTCTTGACGTCGCCGCCGGGGGTGCCGGTGAGGAAGGCGATGGTGTACGAGTTCTGGTGCGGGTACGGAATCAGCACCGCCTTGCGGAAAGCGTTGCCGGACGACGAGAACAGCGTGTCCGACACCTGCTTGACGCTGGAATACAGCGAGCTGACGACCGGGATGCGGGTCAGCAGTTTTTCCCACAGCTTGACCACGTAGTTGCCGACCAGGTTGTTGGTCAGCAGGCCGGTCAGGAACACGATGAGGATCGTCAGCAACGCACCCAGGCCCGGCAGGTCGAAGCCGATCAGCTTGTGCATATCCGCCCGCCATTCCGTCGGCAGCAACAGCAGCGACTGGTCCATGGTGCTGATGACCAGGTTCAGCACCCAGGCGGTAATCGCCAGGGGCACCAGGACCAGCAAGCCGGTAATGAAATATTTACGCATCGATTACTCTTGGAGTGGGTGTGGCTGCGGTGGGCTTCAGCCCGCGTTTTATTCCCGCGTTTATTCCGACTTCGTGCCGCCGGACGGGGCGGCCGGCGCGGCGGCCGGCGTTTCCGTCGGCGCAGGCGTGGCCGGTCCGGTCGCGGTCCCGGTCGCCGGCGGCGTGCCGCCACGGAAATCGGTCACGTACCAGCCCGAACCCTTCAACTGGAAGCCGGCGGCAGTCAATTGTTTCTTAAACGTTTCTTTGCCGCACGACAGGCAAACAGTCAGCTGCGGGTCGGAAATCTTCTGCAAGACATCCTTGGCAAAACCACATGCCTCGCAGCGGTAGGCGTAGATCGGCATCTATTACTCCGCAAAAATCATCAAAACCCTGAATTATAAAGCTTTTTGCCGGCAAGCTGCCTGTTTCCCGCCATCAGCTGCCGAATTCGCCCCGGCGGCGCCAGATCATCCAGCGTTCCTTGTCCTTGAACACGGGGATGGAATCGCTGACGGCGTCGTCGGCGATGCACTCGAAGCCGGCCAGCAGCAAGGCGTCCAGCTCGGCGCGGGCGATGCCGAACGGCGGGCCCTTGGGCGCGTCGTCGAAGAAGAAGTAGCCGGCCAGCAGCGCGCCCGGCGCCAGCAAATCCGCCCAGCGCGCCGCCACCCGCGGCCGCATCGCGCGCGGCAAGGCGCACAGGAAGGCGCGCTCGTAGATCAATTGCAGCGGCTGCTGCGGCTGCCACGTGAAGAAATCGGCCTCGACCACGCGCGCCGCGTGCGGGCCCACCGCCGCCTTGCCGGCCGCCACCGCCGCCGGCGAGAAATCGATGGCGACCGCGTCCCAGCCGGCGCCGGCTGGGACGCGG
>NZ_WWCX01000141.1:0-10484 GCF_009857655.1 Duganella vulcania | reverse complement strand
GGCGCGATCCGCGTCGCCGCAGCGCTGCGGGCCGGCTACGGCGCCAGCGACGGCACGGTGGCCGCCATCTCCAGCCGGATCACGGTGTCGACCGGGTCGCGCTGGTCCGCCGGCACTTCGACCGACACGCCGGCGGCGCTCTGCTCGAACCACACCTTGCGCCCGTCCATGCGGGTGGCCGCGACGATGCGCTGCGCCAGCGGCGGCAGGTTCAGGCGCTGCCGCGGCCACGCCAGCACGTGCAGGTAGACGTCGCGGCCCTTGACGGTCGAACCGTACACGCCATCGACCGGCTGATACGGGCCGGGACGCGTGTCCTGCATGCTGGCGCCGTTGCGGCCCATCCAGTCGCCCAGCGCGCGCAACGTCGCCACCTGGTCGACGGGAATATCGCCGTCCGGGTCAGGGCTCATGTTGGCGAGCACATTGCCGTTGCGGGTGACCGCGTCCACGATCAGCCGGATCGCGCGTTCCGGCGCCATGGCGCCGCCGCCCGGCGTGTAGCCCCAGGCCCGGAACGACAGCGAGAACGTCTTCTCCCACGGCTTGGCCCGCACCGGGCCGGTGATCGGCGCGTCGCCTTCCTCGGTGTCGAAGTCCCCCTGCCAGCCCGAGCGCGGATTGATCACCACCTTTGGCTGATGGCCGCGCACCATCTTGTTCAGCATCTCGGGCTGCCAGAACCAGGCCGCGTCGGCGTCCGTGCCCTGGTGCGCCAGCCAGCCGCCGTCGTACCAGAGCACATCGACCTGGCCGTAATTGCTCATCAGCTCGCGCACCTGGCCATACGCCTGCTGCTTCATCAACGCCGCGTTGCCGGCCAGCTCGCGCGGCGCGAAATAGCCGGGGAAGCGCCAGTCCATCGGCGAATAATAAATGCCGACCTTGAGCCCCTGCGCCCGCGCCGCGCGCGCGTAGCCGGCGATGAAATCGGTATGCGCCGCCGCATGCATGGAGTCGTAATGGCCGTAGCTGGAGGGGCTGTCGAACATCGCGAAGCCGTCGTGATGGCGCGCCGTCATCACCATGTAGCGCGCGCCGGCGTCCTTGGCCAGCTTGGCCCAGCCCTCCGGCCGGAAGTGCGCCGGGTGGAAGTCCTTGGCCAGCTTCGCGTACTCGGCCGCCGGCACCTTGTCGTTGTACATATGCCATTCGCCCTTGCCGGGCAGCGCGTACAGTCCCCAGTGGATGAAGATGCCGAGCTTGGCGTCGCGCCACCAGGCCATGTCCTGCGCGGACAGGCGCAGCTCCGGCGCCAGCGTGCCGGAATCGGCCAGCGACTTGGCGGCCGAGCGCTGTTCGTCGGTGAGTACGGCCTGGGCGAACGCCGGCTGCCACGGGTGGGCTGCCACACCGCAAGCGAGGGCGGCCAGCAACTGCAGGTATTTACGCTTCATAAAGTCCATTCAAAAAAGCTCCGATGAGTCCCCATTCTGTCGCTGCCGTCCGGACGCCGCAATTGCAAAAAGCACCAACGCCGCCAACAAAATTGCCGCAAGCCGGCCGGAATTACGCAAATCACCAACCGGCATAACGAAATGTACTAACGGTTACGTCCGATGTTTCGGATACGCAGCGCAGGTGCTAGCATCCCGGCAATAATCAGACTAGGAGACCGTCTCAATGCAGCACTTCCGCCCCTTTTTCCTGGCAGCCGTCGCCTCGATTTGCCTTCCGCTGTCGGCCAACGCCGGCCAGCCCGCGCCGCGCCGCATCGTGATCGATACCGCCCAGGCGCTCAAGCCGCTCGACCGCTTCTACGACCTGTCGGTGGGCTCCGACTATCCGGGCACGCTGCAGCGCGACGACAGCATGGCCCAACTGCAAACCACGGTTGACGAACTGGGCTTCCGCTACCTGCGCTTCCATGCCATCTTCCACGACGTACTGGGCACGGTGCGCATCGAGAACGGCAAGACCATCTACGACTGGACCAAGCTGGACCAGCTGTACGACAAGATGCTGGCGCGCCACATCAAGCCCTTTGTCGAGCTGGGCTTCACGCCGCAGGCCATGGCGACGTCGCAGAACAAGATCTTCTACTGGCAGGGCAACACCTCGCATCCCGATCCGGCCAAGTGGAAGGACCTGATCGCGGCCTTCGTGCGCCACATCGAGCAGCGCTACGGCCAGGAGGAAGTGCGCAGCTGGTTCTTCGAAGTGTGGAACGAGCCCAACCTGGACGGCTTCTGGGAAGGCGCCGACCAGAAGGCGTATTTCGAGCTGTACGACCTGACCGCCAACACCATCAAGTCCATCGACCCGGCGCTGCGCGTGGGCGGGCCGTCCACCGCCGGCGCGGCGTGGGTGCCGGAATTCCTCGACCACGTGGCCAAGAGCGGCGCGGCGGTCGATTTCGTCACCACCCACACCTACGGCGTGGACGGCGGCTTCCTCGATGAAAAAGGCGAGGGCGACACCAAGCTGTCGCCGTCGCCGGACGCCATCGTCGGCGACGTGCGGCGCGTGCGCGAGCAGATCTCGGCGTCGAAGTTCCCCAACCTGCCGCTGTACTTCACCGAGTGGAGCACCAGCTACACGCCGCGCGACCTGGTGCACGATTCCTACATCAGCTCGACGTACATCCTCAGCAAGCTCAAGGCCAGCAAGGGCCTGGTGCAGGGCATGAGCTACTGGACCTATACCGACCTGTTCGAGGAACCGGGTCCGCCGACCAAGCCGTTCGAAGGTGGTTTCGGCCTGCTGAATCCGCAGGGCATCCGCAAGCCCGCGTATTTCGCCTACAAGTACCTGCACGCGCTGAGCGGCAACGAGATCCCGGTCTCGGACGCGCAGGTGATGGCATCCTCCGACGGCCGCAAGGTGGCGGCCGTGGTGTGGGACTTCCAGCAGCCGGAGCAGAAGGTCAGCAACCGGCCGTTCTATGGCCGCCTGGTGCCGTCGTCGCCGTCGGCCCCGCTGGCGGTGCACATCGATCACGTCAAACCCGGCAAGTACCGCCTGCAGGTGCACCGCACCGGCTTCCGCGCCAACGACGCCTACTCGGCCTACATCGAATTGGGCGCGCCGAAGACGCTGACGCCGGCCCAGGTCGAGCAGCTGCACGCGCTCACCCGCGACTTGCCCGAGACCGACCGCGTGCTCACGGTCGGCAAGAGCGGCGCAGTCGATGTCAAGCTGCCGATGCGCAGCAACGACGTCGCCCTGGTGACGCTGACGCGGGAGGATTGAGCGTGAGCCGTCGCCTGCTGAAAATCGCGGCCGCCTGCACGCTGGCGCTGGCCACGCTCGGCCCCGGCCACGCCTCGGCCCAGGGTGCGCCCGGCCACCCCGACTGGCCGGGCGCCGGCCAGCTGTTCGTTGGCACCTGCTACCAGCCGGCCGACCGCAGCCGCGAGCAAATCACGCAAGACATCGCGCTGATGCAGCAGTCCGGCTTCAAGGTGGTGCGCATGGGCGACCTGTCGTGGGACTATTTCGAGCCGTCCGAAGGCAAGTTCGAATTCACCACCTTCGACTGGATCATGGACCAGATGCACGCCGCCGGCATCCGCGTCATCGTCGACATCGCCGGCCTGCCGGCGCCGCTGTGGCTGCACCACAAATACCCGGGCGTCAACCTGGTCACGCAGCAGGGCAACCGCCTGGACGCGGCCGAGCGCTACATGGACAATATCAGCGACCCGGACTACAAGCGCCTGGTGGCCCGCTTCGCCGACAAGCTCACCAGGCGCTACGCCAGGCATCCGGCGCTGCTGGCCATCGGCTTCGACAACGAGATCGGCAACGGCTACATGTCGTACTCCGAGGCCGACCGCAAGCGCTTCATCGGCTGGCTGAAGAACAAGTACGGCAATCTGGCCGCGCTCAACCAGGCCTGGGCCACGCAGCGCTGGTCGCGCCACATCGGCGACTGGGACGAGGTGCGCCTGCCGTACGCGGACGGCCCCGGCGCCTACGAGCGCCTGATCGACCTGCGCCGCTACTGGTCCGACGTCACCGTCGGCGCGCTGAAGGACCTGGACGCGATCCGCCAGAAGAACACGCCGGACAAGCCGGCCATCTCCAACCTGTGGGACAGCGCCGGCCGCAAGGGCTTCGACTACCTGTCGACCTACCGCCAGTACGCCAACTACGGCGCGATGGGCTTCTACCCCGGCTCGCCGGTCGGCTCCGGCTTCGAGGCGCTGATGATGAAGGGCGCGATGCCGACGCCGATCTGGTTCAACGAATTCACCGCCGGCGGCCCGGGCTACTACGGCACCAGGGGACGCTCGCGCATGTGGGCGCACTTCGGTCTGCTGCTGGGTGCGCAGTCGGTGCTGGCGTGGACCTACAACAGCCACCTGGGCGGCGAGGAGCAGGCGCTGTTCGGCCTGCTGGACCACGACGACCGGCCGTCGTGGAAACTGGGCGAGTTCGCCACCATCGCGGCCGATTTCGACAAGCTGCAAAAGCTCGGCTTCCCGCGCATGACGCAGCCGAAGGTGGCGTTCGCCTACTCGTTCGACAACATGCAGGCCACCAACCCGCCGCCGGCGGACAACAACACCGTGCGTCCCTACATCACCACGCCGTACCTGACGCAGGCGCACAACGCCTTCGAGCCGCTGTTCAAGGACAACATCGACGTGGCCGTCATCAACATCGCGCACGAGGACCTGAACCGCTACAGCCTGCTCGTGGTGCCGGGCCTGTACCTGATGGACCAGGCCAGCGCCGACGCCATCCGCAAGTTCGTCGGCGAGGGCGGCACGGTGATCATGACCGCGCTGTCGGACAAGGTCAACGAGCACAACCAGTGGTTCAACACGCCGCTGCCGGGCCGGCTGACCGACGTGTTCGGCCTGCGCACCAACGAGTTCTACAACGGCGGCACGCTGCTGACCAAGATCGGCGACGAGGAAGTCAAGGGCAGCATCGGCCACTACGAGGTGCTGGAACCGTCCACCGCGCAGGTGCTGGCGCGCTTCACTAACGTCGACGGCACGCCGCCGTCGATCACCGTCAACAACTACGGCAAGGGCAGGGCGATCTATGTCGCGACGGCGGCCCAGCCGCAAATCATGCGGCCGCTGTACCGCCAGCTGTACGCCAGCCTGGGCATCGCGCCGGGGCCGAAGACGCCGGACGGCGTCTACGCCCGCACGGTCGAGGGCCGCACGCTGTACGTCAACACCACCGGCGAGGCCAAGGACATCGCGATCGACGGCGCGATGACGGGCGTATTGGGCGGAAAACAGTGGACCGGCACCCTGCGGCTGGAGCCGCTGGGCGTGGAACTGCTTGCCAAGTAAGAAGCTCATCGTCCAGCGGTATCGGACGACGAGGCTTTCCGTCAACCTTGCGGCGGCCCCGAAATGGTTTGTTTGAAAAGTTCAAACCAATCGTCGCCCAAAACGGTGGTGGACGACGAAGCGACACCCGGTGCAGGATCTACGTTAATGAACTCCGCTGGATTTATTGACTTCAATTCGTAAGGAATACGGACGTTCGGTGTAAAGAAGTCCTTCTTGTTGCGGGTAACGATAGTCGCTCTGCGGACTACACCTGTTCCCATAATGATGGCGTCAGGCAGGGCGACCTTGTGTCCCATTTGGATGCTCATCCTGCGGATCGTCATCGAAGCGATCATGATTGCTTGGTTAGTATGAATGACCTCGAATCCAAAGGAATTCAAGAAGTCCAGTACTTCGTCGTAGTCGTCTCTGGTGCCTGCCATGACCTCCATCCACGTGATGGCGCTGATGGCGGGGTCGTCCCAATATTCCAGCTCTTCGATTGCTGGTGGATATCCCTTAAGGGCGTCTATGAGGATGTTGGAGTCGAACAGGACTAGCGCCATTCGGACCTCAACTCAGATTGATAGGTCAGGCTGTCAGCGGGAATGTCGGTGCGGTCCGCCCAGATACCTGCGACGCGGCGCAAAGCCTCCACGCGGCGCTTGCGCGCTTGAGCGAGCGAGTTGTCTTTTGCCGGGTCTTTTGCCGTCGAGTCGAGCGATTGGTCGTCTTCGTGGTGAATGAAGGCCGTCATGGCGCACCTCCCTGCCTGTAGATGTCACTTAGTGTAGCGCATTCCCTTTGCTCTGGTATTTGTCAATTATACGCCCCGCCATTGCGGCGGGGCGCCTGTTGCGGGATGCTTAGTTAGCCGAAGTGCCGTACAGGATGCCGCGGCCGTTGGTGCCGATGTACACCGTGCCGAAGGTCTTCGGATCGCCGGTGATCACGTGGTTGGTGCCATACCACTGGTGCTGGTCGTCATTGATGCGCACCCACGTGTTGCCGCCGTCGGTGGAGCGGTGGATGCCCCACACGCCGTTGGCCGTGCCTTCCATATACATGGCCGGATAGCTGGCGCCGGCAGCGGCCTTGCCGAAGCCCAGCGCGCCCGCCTGCGTCACGCCAGGCGCCTTGACCCACGCGCCCCAGCCCGAGGTGGTGGTGTGGTACAGGCCGGTGTAGGTGACCAGCCACACGTCGCCACCCTGGCCGGCCGGTGCGGCCAACTGGTCGCCCCAGGCGATCAGGCCGGCGTTGGTGGCGGCCCAGGTCGCACCCTTGTCGCTGCTGGCGTAGAACGTGCCCACGTTGCGGTCGTAAGCGTAGAACAGGTTGGCGTTGTAGCCGTCGGCGACGATCCTCACATTGTTCGGCAGCACGCCGCTGAGCGAATTCCACGAATAGGCATTGTTGTTGGAGTAGGCCGGCGGCGCGTCCTTGGGCGCCCACAGGATGGACGAGCCGTCCGCGTTCACCGCGACATAGCCGCCACCGTCGACGGCGGTGCCGTTGCTGTTGAAGGCGCTCCAGCTGTAGCCGCCGTTCCACGAGATCGCGCCGTAGTGCTTGACGGCGCCGTAGGCATCGTTCCCGACCCGCACCACGAAGGTGGAGTTGGTCTTCGCGTAGTCCATGCCGGTGACGTTGTTGCAGGTCGGGTTGGAGAACGGCTGGCTCGGCGCTGTGGTCACGCTGTTGTGAACGAAGCCGCACACATCGCCGCCGCCGCTGATCAATGGCGTCGCGCCGTACTGGTTGGGCGGCGGCGAGATCAGCGCGTTGAGCACGGTCTCCTCGATGCCATTCTCGCCATAGGCCCAGGCCGGATTGGCGGCGGTCAGGTTGTTGCTCTCCATGATGCCGCCGCCGGACGTGACGAAGGCGTGGCTGGTGTTGAACGGGTCCAGCACCGAGGCGCTCCAGTTGCCCAGGTTGTGGATGGGACCGTACACCGTGTTCCATGGCGCCGCGCTGCTGTCGAAGGTGGCGTTGGCCACCAGGTCGGTCCAGTGCGCGCCGCCGTCGTTGGACACGTAGGCGGTCTCGCCCTGCGAGTCGTAGCGGTCGATGGTGTTGACCATCAGCCGGCCCGGATGGCTGGGATCGACCGACAACCCGGAAAAGCCCCAGCTGTACTCGCCGTTGGTGTTGTTGCTGCTCCACGGCGTGATGTACGCCCATTGGTTGTTGGCGATGTCGTACTTCCACACCTGGCCCTTGGTCAGGCCGTCGGGGCCGTAGTGTTCCCACACCTTGCCGTTGCCGTCCGTGCTGCTGGTCCAGGCCGCGAAGGTGATGTAGAGATTGCCGTCCGGCCCGATCTGGCCGCGCTGCGGCTGCAGGCCGCCGGGCCCGCCCCAGACCGGCGACCAGTTGTTGCCGCCGTCGGTGCTCTTGTACAGTTTGGAGCCGGTCTGCTCGGCGGTCTTGGTGTTGATGCCGGCGAACAGGACCGGCGTGGCCTGGCCCGCGCTGCCGGAGCCCTTGTGGAAGGCGACGAAGGAGATGCCGGCGCCGGTGCCGTCGCTGGACAGGGCAGGGAAGCCGCTCACCCTGGACCAGTTGGCGCCGCCGTTACTGCTTTTCCACAGCCCGTTGCTGCTGGCGCTGCCCGCGTAATTGCCGGTGCCGTAGAACAGCACCGAGCCCTGGTTGGGATCGACCATCAGGCGTTCGCCCACTTGCCTGCCGCGCTCGTTGCCGCCGGCCGTGAAGCCCAGCGGCACCAGCGTGAACGTGTTGCCCTGGTTGTTGGAGATCATCAGCGTGGCGTTGCCGCCGCTGTAGTAGATGCCGCCGACCAGGTACAGCTTGTTCGGATCGCGCGGGTCGACGGCGATGGAGTCGATGCCGCTCATATTGAATTGCGCCGACGAGATCCAGTCGTTGAGCGGGGTCCAGGTCTTGGTGCTGGCGTTGTAGCGGTAGGCGCCGCCGACGTCGGTGCGCGCGTAGAACAGGCCCTGCTGGCCGGGGTGGGCGATGATGCCGGGCACATAGCCGCTGCCGCCGATCTTGACGTTGTTCCAGCTGTAGGCCGGACCGGCCGCCCGCGCCGGCATGGCGACGATGTTGGCGGCGCACAGCGAGAGCAGTAATGCGTTGAGTAGCAATGGTCTTTTCATGGGTGTGTCGCTTTCAAGGATTCCAACAATGAAAGCCTGGCGTCTGGTGTGCGGGGTGTCTCCTCTATTCTCCAGTTGACCAAGCGGGAATTCAGTGTGATCAAACCGTGCGGGCGCCGCAATAATGAAAACTGCCAAGTCGCTCAGCGAAATTGAACGGCCCCGGCGCGGCTGGATATTAAGGAAATCACCAAGTGGCCGAATAATATTGCACAGCCGCCCCGGCCACGGTGCCGCCTGTGCGCAGTCGGTGCTAGCATCGCCGCCAGGATCAAAAAGAGGACTTCATAGTCATGCGATATTTCCAGCACCTGTGCCTGGGCGCGCTCGCGTCTGTCTGCCTGGCGGCGGCCGCGTCCGACCCGATCCCCTATGCCACGGAGCACGTCATCGCCGCCGGCGACAGCGCCGCCGTGATCGCCGAGAAGGCGGCCAAGGTGCTGCCGCGCGCCAACCAGAGCGCCTGGATGCGGATGGAGCGCACCTTCTTCCTGCACTTCGGCGTCAATACCTTCAACGAAGTGGAGTGGGGCAGCGGACACGAGGCGCCGTCGTTGTTCAACCCCAGTGCGCTGGACGCGCGCCAGTGGCTGGGCGCGGTCAAGCAGTTCGACGGCAAGATGATCGTGCTGGTGGCCAAGCACCACGATGGCTTTGCCATGTGGCCCAGCCGCTACACCGCGCACTCGTCGGCCGCCAGCCCTTGGCGCGGCGGCAAGGGCGACCTGGTGCGCGAGGTGGCCGACGCCGCCCGCGCGGCCGACGTCAAGCTGGGCATCTACCTGTCGCCGGCCGACCTGTACCAGCTCAAGACCAACCCGTCCAACCCGGCCGGCTACTACGGCAACGGCAGCCCGGCCGTGATGTCGGCCATCCCCACCGACCCGGCCAGTTTCCAGAGCGATCCGTCCAGGGGGCGGCCGCCCACGCCGGGCTTCCAGTCGTACCGCTACCGCGTCAACGACTACAACCGCTACTTCCTCAACCAGCTGTACGAGCTGCTGACCGAATACGGCCCGGTGCACGAGGTGTGGTTCGACGGCGCCAACCCCGACCCCAGCGTGGCGGAGGCCTACGACTACGAGGCGTGGTATGACCTGATCCGCAAGCTGCAGCCGCAGGCCGTCATCATGGGCAAGGGCCCGGACGTGCGCTGGGTCGGCACCGAGAGCGGCTACGGCCGCGCCACCGAATGGAGCGTGATCCCTCTGCCCGCCGCACCCGCGCAATTCCGCTGGCCCGACATGCAGGGCGGCGACCTCGGCGGCCGAGCCCAGCTCAAGCCGGGTTCGCACCTGTGGTGGTATCCGGCCGAGACCAACGTCACCATGCTGGCCAACGGCCAGTGGTTCTGGGCCCGAGACAAGCGTCCGCGTCCGGTCACGCAGCTGGTGGACATCTTTTACTCGTCGATCGGCCGCAACGGCAACCTGATCCTGAACCTGTCGCCCGACCGGCGCGGCCTGTTGCCGGACGACCAGGTCGCCGCGCTGGGCCAGATGGGCGAGATCGTGCGCGCCACCTTCGCCACCAACCTGGCGGCCGGCGCTGCGGCATCGGCCGACCATGCCGCGCCGCGCCACGCGGCAGGCGCCGCGCTGGACGGCAAGCTCGACACCTGGTGGGAGGCTGCCCCCGGCTGCACCGGCTGCACCGGCGGCACGCTGACGCTGGCGCTGCGCAAGCCGGCGCGCTTTGACGTGGTGTCGCTGCAGGAGGCGGTGGACCAGCGCGGCCAGCGCATCGAGTCGTTCGCCATCGAAACCTGGGATGGCGCGGCCTGGATCGCGGCCCAGGCCATCGCGTCGGACGAGCAGACCACGGTCGGCCACCGCCGGCTGGTGCGGCTGGCATCGCCCGTGACCACCGACCGCGTGCGGGTGCGGATCACCGCCGCGCGGCTGGCGCCGACGCTGGCCGAGGTCGGCCTGTACCTGCAATCGACCGAGCTGCTGCCGCCGGTCATCGCCGACCGCGATGCCGACGGCAAGGTGGCCATCAGCCATCCGGGCGGCGGCACCATCGTCTACACCACCGACGGATCGGCCCCGGCGGCCGGTTCGCCGGTGTACAGCGCGCCGTTGGCGCTGGCGGCCAGCGGCGCGGTGCGGGC
>NZ_WWCX01000140.1:0-10507 GCF_009857655.1 Duganella vulcania | reverse complement strand
GCTGCAGCGCGGCGCAGCCGGTCAGCGTGGCCAGCATGGCGGCCAGCGCCGCCGCGGCCCAACCGGGGACGGGCAGGGCGGCTTTCATTATCGCGCGGCCTGCGACAGGTACTGCAGCATGTTGTCGGCGGCCGACAGCACCTTGGTGTTCATCTCGTAGGTGCGCTGGGCCGCGATCATGTCGACCATCTCCTCGACCACCTGGACGTTCGAGCCTTCCAGCGTGCCCTGCTTGAGCTTGCCCCACTGGGCGTCGCCCGGCTTGCCGTCGGTCGGCGTGCCGCTGGACGGGGTTTCCGCGAACAGGTTCTCGCCCAGCGCCAAGAGGCCGGTCGGGTTGATGAAGCTGGTCAGGGTCAGCTGGCCCAGCTGGCTGGCGGTGGTGTTGCCGGCCAGCGTGGCCGAGACCACGCCGTCCTCGCCGATGGTCAGCGCGGTGGCGTTGGCCGGGATGGTGATCTGCGGGATCAGCGGCAGGCCGTGGGCGTTGACCAGGATGCCGTTGGCGTCGACCTGCAGCTGGCCGGCGCGGGTGTAGGCGGTCTCGCCGTTGGGCTGGCGCACCGACAGGAAGCCGTTGCCCATCACCGCCACGTCGAGCTGGTTGCCGGTGGTTTGCAGCGAGCCCTGGCTGAACACCTTCTGGGTGCCGACCATGTGCACGCCGTTGCCCAGCTGGACGCCGGACGGCGCCAGCGTGTTGTTGTCGGCGCGCTGGGTGCCGGGCTGCTGCTCGATCGAGTAGAACAGGTCCTCGAACACCACGCGGTCGCGCTTGAAGCCGACGGTGTTGGCGTTGGCCAGGTTGTTGGCGATGGCTTGCAGTTTTTCGTCCTGCGCCTGCACGCCGGTTTTGCTGATCCACATTGCTGGATTCATGATTTCTCCCTTGGGTGTAACGTGGACCGGCTCAGCCGCCGATCAGGCGGTTACCGGTTTCGGCCATCGAATCGCTGGCCTTGAACAATTTCATCTGGATCTCGAACGTGCGGTTCAAGCTCATGGTGGCGACCATTTCCTCGACCGCCGACACATTGCTGCCCTCCAGGTGGCCGGGCTTGACCACCACGGTGGCGTCGGTGCCCAGCGGCTGGCCGCTGCGCGCCACCAGCAGGCCGGCCTCGTTCTTGGTCAGCTCCGACGCCTCGGCCTTGACCAGCTTGAGCTTGTCGATGGTCTGCATGGTGGTGGTGCCGGGGCTCTGGATCGACACCGTGCCGTCCGCGCCCACCGCGATCTTGCTGTACTCGGGCAGGGTGATCGGGCCGCCTTCGCCCAGCACCACGTTGCCGTTGATTTTCAGCGTGCCGGTCTCGTCGAGCGTCATCGCGCCGGCGCGGGTGTAGGCCTCGCCGGTCGGGCCCTGCACCGCCAGGAAGCCGTCGCCGGAAATGGCGACGTCCAGGTCGCGGCCGGTGGCCTTGAGCGTGCCCTGGCGGGTCGAGACCGCGTTGGCCTGCAGCTGCGACATGTGGCGGTCGTCGTAGCCGTAGCCGTTGACGGTCTGCGCCGACGACAGCTCCATATTGGCGCGGAAGCCGCCGGTTTCGATGTTGGCCAGGTTGTTGGCGTGTACCTGCTGGCCGCGCAGGGCCCGCTCGGCCCCGCTCATGGCGGTGTAGATCAGCGCATCCATGGGTCAGCTTATCCTTAGATCGCTTGCATCAGCGATTGCATCATCTGGCTCTCGGTCTGGATGACCTTGGAGTTCGCCTGGTAGTTGCGTTGCGAGGTCATCAGGCCGACCAGTTCCGACGTGATGTCCACGTTCGACTGTTCCAGCGAGCTGGTGTTGAGCGTGCCGGTGGTGCCGACGCCGGCGTAGTTGACCAGCGGCGAGCCCGAGCCGAGCGACTGCACCCAGCTGGTGTCGTCGACCTGGGTCAGCGCGCCCTCGTCGGGGAAGGTGGCCAGCGTCAGCTTGCCGACCGCCTGCTTCTGGCCGTTGCTGTACTTGGCGATCACCGAACCGTCCTTGGCCAGGTCGACGCCGGCAAAGGTGCCGGAGGCGTAACCGTTGGCGGCGTTGGTCGAGGTGGTGGCCTCGCCGGCAAAGTAGGTGGTGCCGGTGTAGTCGACCTTGAAATCGTCGGTCAGCTTGGCGCCGCTGGTGAAGCCCGGCCACAAGTCCTTGTCGCTGGTGTCGATCCCGCTCAGGTCGCCCATGTCGAAGACGCCCTTGACGGTCGGGTCGGCGGGATCCGGCACCGTCATCTGGCCCGAGGTCAGGTTGAATTCCAGGGTGGTGGTCTTGCCGATGGAATTGCCGTCGACGATGTAGTTGACATCCACCTTGCCTGGCGCGGAGGTGCCGAAGTACTGGGTCAGCGTGTGCTGGCCGCCCAGGGTGTCATAGATGATGCTGGTCTTCGACATGCTGAAGGTCGACGGGTCGGGCGGCGTGGTCGGCGTCACGGTGCCCGGGAAGGTGGTGGTCTTCCAGTCGGCCGACAGGTTGCCCACGTAGTTGAGCTTGTTGCTGATGACGGCCGGGATCTGGCCGGTCGGGATCGTGATGTCGCCCTGCGCGCCCGGCGTGGTGCTAGGCGGCGTGATGGTGGCGCCCTGCACGCGGCGGCCGCTGGCGTCGGTCAGGAAGCCGTCCTTGGACGTGTTGAAGATGCCGACCCGGGTGTAGTTGATGGTGTTGCTGCCGTCCTTGACCATGAAGAAGCCGGCGCCGTTGATCGAGGCGTCCAGCGAGCGGCCGGTGTTGAGGATGCCGCCGGACAGGCCGATGTTCTGGGTCTTGGAGCCGATGTTGACGCCGGTCGGCTGGTCGCCCGCGACCAGCGACGAGAAGTTGGCGCGCGACGACTTGTAGCCGTAGGTGCCGGCGTTGGCGATGTTGTGGCTGGTAACGTCCAGCGCTTCGTTGATGGCCTGGATGCCAGACAATGCGATACCGAAACTCATGATGGATACCTTCCTTAGAGACTAGATTGAGTGGCCGAAGCGGTGGATTTGCCGTTGAAAGCGGTGATGGCGGTTGGCGCGACTTCGCCGATGTTGCCGATGTTCAGGACGACGCTGCCGGCCGACGACAGGCGCACGCTGTTCAGGCGGCCCTGCAGGTCGACCGGCGGGTTTTCCTTGGTGCTGGTTTCCACCGTCATGGTGTAGGTGCCGGCGGGCAGGCCCAGCGCGGTCGGGTCGATGGTGAAGGGCACGGTGCCGGCCGCCGCCACGCCCAGGTTGACGTTGTGCTTGGCGCCGTCGATGCCGGTCAGCACCACGCGGGTGCTCGAGCTGGTGGCCGACAGCGTGGTCTGGGCGTGCACCTTGGTGCTGCCGTCGGTGGTCAGCGTGCCGGTCTCGGCCATGACATCGGAGCCGACCTGGGCGCCGAGCGCCAGCACCTGCATGCTCTGCAGCACGCTGGCGTTGGCGCTGGTCAGGCTCGACAGGTTCTGCAGCGACTCGGTCTGCGACAGCTGGGTCAGCTGCTGGACGAACTGCGCCGGATCGCTGGGCGACAGCGGGTCCTGGTTCTTGATCTGCGCCACCAGCAGCTTGGTGAACATGTCCGACGTCGCGCTGGCGCTGTTGCCGGTGATGCTGCCGCCGGTGGCCGGCGGGTTGGCGCTGGCGCCGTTGTTGAGAAGACTGACTGTCATGGCTTAACCTTCACCGAGTTTGAGGAGGGATTGTTGCATCGTGCGGATACGGCCCAGCACTTCGACATTGGTCTCGAAGGCGCGCGAGGCCGACATCATGTCGGTCATCTCGGCCACCTGGTTGACGTTGGGGTAGAACACCATGCCGTCGGCGTTGGCCATCGGATGGCCCGGCTCGTAGACCTTGCGCAGCGGCTCGGCCGATTCGACCACGTCCAGCACCTGCACCTTGCCGCCGGTATTGCCCATGTCGCCGATGCTGTCGGTCATGACGGCGGCGAACACCGGCTTGCGGGCGCGGTAGGTGTCGGCCTCGGTGCCGGCCACGGAGTCGGCATTGGCCAGGTTGCTGGCGATGGTATTGAGGCGCACCGACTGCGCGGCCATGGCCGAGCCGGCGATCTCGGAAATATTCTTGAACGACATTTGGCGCTCCTTATTGGCCGTTGATGGCCTTGGCCAGGCCCTTGAGGCTCATGTTGACGAAGGTCAGGCTGGTCTGGAAGTCCGAGGCGTTCTGCGAGAACGCCGCCTGCTCGACGCCGATCTCGACGGTGTTGCCGTCGCGGGTCGGGTGGAACGGCACGCGGTACATCATGGCGGCGTCGTCGTCGCCGCCGATGTCGCCGCTGGCCTCGGCCTGGGTGTTGGCCAGCGTGGCGGCGAAGTCCATGTCGCGCGCCTGGAAGCCGGGCGTGTTCTCGTTGGCGATGTTGGAGGCCAGGATGCGGGTGCGCTCGGCCCGCAGGTGCAGCGCGTCGGCATGCAGGCCCACCGCATCTTTGAAATTAATCGCCATGTTCATCCCCTGTGTAAGCATTGCTGTGAAACGATGTTGCATGAGTGAAAACCGCCGGCGCCGGGGTAGAATGGCGCCCGGGCGCATCATGCGCCCCAGACGTTACGGCTCCCGGCATCATAGTAGAGGTATTGCCCATGTTCAACAAAAGTATTGTAACCGCTTTGCGTGCAATGTTGCTGTTTTGCACTTCATTTTCTGCAGCAAGTTCCGCGACCGGTCCGACCGGCGCCGAACAAGTGCCGCTGGCGGTGGAGGCGGCGGCGCGCGCCCATGTGCAGCGCTGGGCCGACAGCAGCGGGCTGGTGGAACCCCAATTCGAGCTCACCGTGGTGCGCGGCAGCAGGCCGCTGGCCGCATGCAGCCACGCTGTGACGGTCGAAGCGCTTGATACGCGGCTGCCCAGCCGCATGCGTTTCGCCGCGGTCTGCGCCGGCGCCGACGGCTGGCGGTACGAGTTCGTGGTGCGCGCGCAGGTCTCGGCGCGCATTGCGATCATGGCAAGTGATGTTCCGTCAGGAAAAATTCTGACAGATGAAGATGTGTTGCTGGAGCGCCACGACATCTCCGGTTTGGCCGACAGCGTGTCCGATCCGCAGGAAGTGGTGGGGCTGGCCGGCCGGCGCGCGCTGCGCAGCGGCGAGGTGTTGCGGATGGCCTTGCTGAGCGCGCCAACCCTGGTCAAGCGCGGCGACGCGGTGCGCATCGTGGCCAGGCGCGAGCAGATCGAGGTCAGCATGGCGGGCGAGGCGCTCGACAACGGCGCGCGCGGCACCATGGTGCGGGTGCGCAACGCCAACGGTACCGTGATCCGCGCCAGGGTGACGGGCGCGGCGACGGTGGAGCCTGTCGATATGCCCGTTTCCACTAGTTCCCCGACGCAGTGAGCTTGCCGCCGGCGCGTTGCAGCTGCGCCGCCAGCTTGCTGAGTTTGTCCGCGTAGTGCGGATCGGTGGCGTAGCCGCCTTGCGCCAGCCCGTGGGCGAAGGCGCGGGCGTCGCTGCCGGTGTTGAGCGCGGCCTGGTAGCGCGGGTTGCCGGTCAGCAGATCGGCATAGTCGCGGAAGGCGCTGGCGGTGTCGGGATAGCTGCGGAAGCGCTCGACCTTTTTCAGCATGGCGCCGTGTTCGAATTCGGTGGTGGTGGCGGCCGCCACCGCGCCTTGCCAGGCGCCGCCGGCCTTGATGCCGAACAGGTTGTTGCTGTCGGCGCCGCCCTGGCGCAGCGGATTGCGGCCCCAGCCCGATTCCAGCGCCGCGTGGGCGGCGACGATGTCGGGCGAGACGCCCAGCTTGCCGGCGGTTTCCTCGGCCCAGGGCTTGATCTCGGCCAGGAATTGCTGTTGCGCGTCGGTGTCGGCGCCGCCGTCGATCGCGCCGGCGCCCTGGTGGCGCAAGGCCATCGCCTGCAGGTTCATGGCCGTGCCGTTGGCGTTGTTGGCGGCCGGGGCAGGGGAGCTGAAGCCGCCGCCCTGCGCGATGAAGGCGCCGACGTCGTGCTGGACTTGCTGGAAGGTGGAGGCGAACGCCCCCGCCGACGCCATGCCGCCCAGCGCCGCGGTGGGGCGGCTGGGCGTCATGTTCGAGACGGTGGCAGCCGTGGGTGCGGTCGACTGCATCCGGTCAAGCTGGTGCATAGATCTGCTCCTCGCCATGCAGCACGCGCTGCATGATGCTGTACTGCTCTACCAGCAAGTCGCTATTGCGCTTGCCCAAACGCTTGCATTCGATAACCATCTGTTCCAGGGTGTTCCAGTCGTTCTCCATTCTCTCCCGTGCCGAATTTTTCAGCAAGGCAAAAGCCTGCAACATGGTGCCGGCCGGGCCAAGTAGGCGTTGTACCAGCGCAACGCGCTGCGTGCGGCGCGCCTGCATCACGTCCACCAGCGCGGAAATGGCCTCGGCCACGGCGGTCAGCTGCGGGCCCTTGTGGCGCACGGCGGCGTCGAATTGCTGGTCCAGCAGGCCGCGCAGCTCGGCGTAGGCCAGCAGGTCGTCGGCCACGCCGGCCAGCAGCTGGCGCATGGCGTCCTGGCGCGACATCGCACTGACGGCGTCGCTCACTTCTCGCTCCCGTGGAAGCGCTGGATCAGGCCGGCCAGCTTGGCCGGGTCGAACGGCAGCTCGCCCTTGGCCAGGGCGTCGCGCAGCATGTCGACCTTTTCCTGGTCGATTTCCGGCATCTCGCGCATCGCCTGCAGCGCCGGCTGCATCACCGCCGACTGCAGCGGCGCCTGCACGGCCGCCGGCGCGGCGGCCTCGGCGGCTTCGGCCGGGGCCGCCTCCGCCACGCGCTGGACGGCGACGCCGTCCGGACTTCCTGTGGAGATTCTCATACGTGTGCCTCGGGTTGGCTTGGTTTCCATACGTCGTATTATTTGTTGCGGCGCGGGTCGCGCAGCGGGCTGGCGCCGCCGAGCTTGCTACGCAGTTTTTCCAGCAGGGTGGCGTCGGGCAGCGCCGTGTCGACATCCTCGGTCAGCGCGCTGCTGCCCTCCGGCATGCCGAACATGGTGGCGATCGACTTGGCCTGCGCCGTGGTCAGGATCAGTAATTCGATGCGGCGGTTGACGCCGGCGTCGGCGCGCTTGGTGTCGAGCGGCGCGCGGTCGGCCATGCCCACCACCTGCAGCACCGATTCCGGGTTCATGCTGCCGGCCAGCAGCTGCGAGCGGGCCGACATGGCGCGGTTGGCCGACAGCGTCCAGTTGGAGAAGGCCGCGTAGCTGCGGTCGGCGTACTGCAGCGAATCGGTGTGGCCGACGATCAGCATCTGGTTCTCCATTTGCCGGAACAGCGGACCCATCTTGCGCAGCAGCGCGCGGAACTTGTCGGTCGGCACGGCCGAGCCGCGCATGAACATGCCCTGGTGGTCGGTGTCGTGCAGCATCACGCGCAGGCCGTAGGGCGTGATCACCGACTCCAGGTTGCTGGTCAGGCCGGCCTCGGCGCTCATCTTGGTCAGCGCCCTGGACAGCGCCGCCAGGTCGCTCGGGCTGTCGTACTTGATCTTGGGCGTCTCGACCACCGGCTCGGCCTCGCCGGTGACCTTGGTGTGGGCCTCGCCCTTGGCCTTGAAGTCGCCCGGCTCCTCGGTGCTGCCGGTGTGCGGCATCGGGAAGCGGTCGATCAGGCTGCCGCGCGGGCCGCCCACCTGCTCGGGCATGACGCCCTTGCCCTGGTCGGTCTTGGCGCCGTCGGCCTCGGTCAGGATCTGCTCGAGCGACTCGAAGTTGCGGGCCGCCATCAGCCACAGCACCAGGAACAAACACATCAGCGCCAGGCAGAAGTCCGCGAAGGCTACCTTCCAGGCGCCGCCGTGGTCGTCGTGCTTGTGCTTGCCACCACCGCGCTTGATGATGGTTTGCTCATGCCCCTTGTCATGCGACTTTAGCACCGCGGCCTCCTCTGCGCGAGCTGTCCTCGGCCGGCGCGCTGTCGCGGCCTTCCAGGTCGTTGATCCAGCGTTCCAGCTGGGCGAAGCTCGGCTTGATGTTCAGCTGCACCAGGCGGCGGCCGGCGTCGATCGCCAGCAGCGGCGGCTTGCCGGCCACGTGCGTCACCAGCACCACCTTGACGGTCTCCTTGTTCGACGCCTCCTGGTTGACCAGCTGCTTCATCATGCTGGAGATCGGATCGAGGATGCCGTAGCAGAAGAAGATGCCGATGAAGGTGCCGACCATGGCGGCGCCGACGTGCTCGGCGATCTCGCCCGAGGTCGCGCCTTCGCTGACGGTGTTCATGGTGATCACGATGCCCAGCACGGCGGCCAGAATCCCGAAGCCCGGCATCGCCTCGCCGATCTTGCCGAGCGACTTGGCCGGCTGTTCGAGCTCGGTGTGGATGGCTTCCAGCTCCTGCTCCAGCACGCCTTCGAGCTCGTGGGCGTTGATCTTGCCCATCGCCATCAGGCGGAAGTTGTCGACGATGAAGGCCAGCAGCTTGGGCTCTTCCAGCACGCGCGGGTAGCGCTGGAACAGCGGGCTGTCCTTGGGCGCCTCGACGTGGGCGTCGAGCGCCTTCAGGCCGCCGGCGGCCAGCTGCAGCAGCTCGTACATGAGCAGCAGCAACTGGCGCTGGAATTCGGAGTCGTATTTTTTGCGGAACACGATCTTCTTGATCTGGGTGACCGCCTCCTTCAGCACGTGGCTGGGGTTGCCGATCACCAGCGCGCCGAAGCCCGCGCCGGCAATGACGATCAGCTCGATCGGTTGCCAGATTTGATGGAAGGCGCCGCCCATCATGAAGAAGCCGCCGAAGACGCTGCCTAAAACTATGAGTATGCCGACTATTTGCTGCATGATGATTCGCCTTTCCGCGTCATTTTTCTAATCTTGCCTTGCGCCCGCTCTGGATCAGGCGTTCTGCAATACTGCCTTCATCTTGCCCAGCGCCGCCTTGTTGAGCTGACAGACGCGGGCGTCGGTCAGGTCCAGCACGGCGGCGATTTCCTTGTAGCTGAGCTCGAATTCGTAATACATCTGCACCACCCGCTGCTCGCGCTCGTCGAGGCCGCGCAGCGCCTGCTCCAGGCTGCGGCGCACCACCAGCTGGTCTTCCGGGCTGGGCGCGCTGTCGTTGCTGACGCTGTCCTGCAGCACCTCGTCGAAGCTGGCGATCAGCTCGGCGTTCTCGTCCATCTGGTAAGCCTGGTAGGCCTCGGGCGTGAGCTTCAGCCCGCTCATGATCTCCTGCTCGCTCGGCTCATGGCCCAGCGTGCGGGTCAGCGCGCGCACGGCGTCGCGCAGTTTGTGGCTTTGCTGGCGCACCGCGCGCGGGCGCCAGTCCTGGCGGCGCAGCTCGTCTAGGATGGCGCCGCGCACCCGCAGGCTGGCGTAGCTGCCGAAGGCGCCGTCCGGCTCGCCGTAGCGGCGCAGCGCCTCCAGCAAGCCCATCAGGCCGATCTGTTCCATGTCGTCGCGGTCGATGGCGCCGGCGATCTGCGAATTGAGCTGGCGCACGATGCGCTTGACCAGCGGCGCGTAGGCCAGCAGGTGTTTTTGCTCGTCGGCCACGCTGTGCGCGACCGGCGCGACGCCGGGCTCGCCGTAACTTTCAGCGTAGGCGTCCGCGAATTGCTCTACATAGGCCATGCCCGCTCCAGTGCTCGCTTCACTCGTTTTCATGCTGGCCGCAAGCTACTCAATGATCAGCTTGCCGATCATGACTTCGTTGAAAGGCTTTTCCCGGCCTTCGTGCTCATAGGTGGCATCGAAAGCCTTGTTCAGCTCGGCCGCGAACTGGTCGATGGTCATCACTTGCGCGGTGGCCATCGGCAGGTTGGACAGCGTGCGCACCGCCACGCTGCGCAGCAGCGGCAACTGTTCCTTGGCTTCCTTTTCCTTCTTCTCGGTGGTGGTGATCACCAGGTCGGCCGACATGTAGTGCGATAGCGTATCGCCGGGCTGGCGCTTGAGCATGATGACCACCTTGTCCACCGTCAGGTATTTGGGGGGCGACTTGTCGTCCTTTTTCTCTTCCTTCTTGGCCGGCTTCTTGGCCGCCTTGCCGTCGGCCTCGGCCGCCGGCTCGTCCTTGCCCTTCGACATATACCAGACTGCGCCGCCAGCCACCGCCGCGCCCACCACGGCCACCAGCACCAGCGCTATGATCATTTTCATATTCTTCATCTACTGATTACTCCCGCTCGGACGTCATGGCAAAGGTGGTGGTGTCGTCGTCGGCCAGGGCGCGGCCCGGCGTGCGGCCCTGGTCCTGCTCGCGCTGCTGGCCGTTGCGCCCGCCGCTGTCGGCCTGGGCCTGGGCGCGCGAGGACGAGACCGTGACCGAGACGTCGGCGTACTGGCGGGTCGACAGGTCCTGGCGCACGCTGTCGCCGATGGTGTTCAACTGGCGCAGCACTTCGCTGTGGTTGGCGCTCAGGTTCACCTGCAGCGAACCGGCGCTGTGACGGATCGAAATTTCGATGCTGCCCATATTGGGCGGTTCCAGCCGGATCACGGCGTGGTCGTTATTGCGTTGCAGCTGCACTTGCAGGCGGTCGCCCAGCGCCTCGCGCAGCGGCTGCTGCCACTGGTCCGGCGCGCCGGCCAGCTTGACCACGGCGGCAGGCGCCGGCGCGGCGGTCTGCGG
>NZ_WWCX01000013.1:0-114388 GCF_009857655.1 Duganella vulcania | reverse complement strand
GGGGCGGCGGCGGTGGCCGGCGCGGCCGGCGCGGCGGCCGGCTTCTTCGAGAACAGGCTGCAACCGCCCAGGGCGGTGGTGCACAACAGGACTGCGAGAATTTTCATTTCGAACTTCATCTTAAGAACGCTCATGAGTCAGGTGACAACAATCAAATAGCGCCCGCCACCGCACGCAGCGGCGGACGCCCGGGGTCTTGCTAGCGGCCGTAGCCTTCGTTCAAACGCTGGTAGCCGGGGATGCTGTTCTTCATCGCCTCCAGCGGGCTGCCCACGCCCAGGTGCGACAGGCCGTTCAACTCCAGCTGGAAGAAGATCGGCGTCGAGGCCTTGGTCGAGGTGGTCACGAAGCGCTGCGCGCCCATGCGGAACACCCAGCAGTCGCCGTTGTATTCCAGCCCGACCAGGCTTTCCAGGATCTTCTTGTCCTGCACCGAGTAGCTGACCCGGCCCACGCCGTACCAGCGCTGGAAGATCGGCCACTGGCTCGACAGCTCGATGTTCTTGAAGCTGCCGCGCAGGTAGCGGTAGCCGGCGTTGAGCACCTTCTTCTGCCCCGGCGACCATTGCGCGGTATAGCTCTCGGACACCACGCGGCGCGAGCTCGGGCTGTACTGCACCGCGCTGTCGAAGCCCCAGGTCTCGGAGATGCGCCCGGTCGCGGCCAGCAGCATGTCCGAGCGCGAGTCCACCACCGGCGTGGTCGAGGCCAGCTGCACGCGCTGGTCGCGGAAATAAAAGCGCTGGCCGAACGCCAGGCGCAGCGTCTCGGCGCCGGCCGCGTCCAGGAAGCGCGACACCAGCGCGGCGGTCAGCTGGTTGGCGTCGCCAATACGGTCCGAGCCGACGAAGCGGTTCTCGCTGAAGATCTGGCTGAAGTTGAACGTGGCGGCGTCGGTGTCGAAGGTCGGGAACTGGCTCTGGTCGCGGTACGGCGTGTTCACGTAGAACAGGCGCGGCTCCAGCGTCTGCGTCATGTCGCGGCCGGCGAACTTGATGTCGCGCTCGAACACCAGGCCGGAGTCCAGCGAGAACGTCGGCACCACGCGCGACAGGTTCTCGGACGCCTGCGTGCCGTAGGCGTCGAGCTGGTAGCTGGCCAGGTTGACCATCAGCTTGGGCGTGACGAAGTAGCTGGGGCCGACGATCGGGTAGCTCACCTGCGGGATCGCCACCAGCCGCGTGCCGTTGATCAGGGTCGGGTGGTAGAAGCGGGTCAGCTCGCTGTCGAGCGCCCAGTCGAAGCCGCCGGCCACGTCGTACTGGGCCGCGTGCAGGTTGATCGCAGGCAGCCGGTCGTACGGGCGCGAGACGAACAGCGAGGGGTCGACCGCCGATTCCGGGTCCTGCAGCACCTGGTACTTCTGCACCCGCGCGGTCAGGGTCCAGAACTCGCCGTGGTAGTCGGTGCGCAGCTCGCGCAGCAGCTGCCGCTCGGTCGAGCTCGACACGGTCTTGGAGAAATCGTTCGGATAGTTGTTGTCCGACGCCGCCCGAAGGCTCCAGCTGTAGGCCCAGTCCTTGGACAGTTCCTGGTTGTGGATCGACTTGATCATCCAGCGGTCGGTCGAGCCGCCGGCGGTGGGCGGCACGTACTGCTTGTCGTGCGGCAGGTACTCGACATAGGTCTCGCCCTGGTACAGGCCGCCGGCGGCCTCGCCCAGGTAGCGGCCGTTGGCGCCCAGCTGGAAGCCGCGCCGCGGGATGATCTTCGGGTACACCGTCAGGTCGCGGTTGGGCGCGATGTTGAAGTAGTACGGCACGGTCAGCTCGGCCGCGCCCTTGGAGCCGAAGCCCGGCATCGGCGACAGCCAGCCCGAGCGGCGCGCGCCCGACAGCGAGAACGACATCGCCGGCGTGCCCAGGATCGGCACGTCCTTGAAATAAATGATGGTCTGGCCGGCGGTGCCGACGTCGCGCCCGGAGTCCAGGTTCAGCGTGTTCGAGCGCAAATACCAGTCCGGGGTCGGCCCCTGGCAGGTGCTGTAGGTGCCGTTGACCACCACTGCCTCGTCCTCGTTGACGAAGTTGATGCGCTCGGCCTTGCCCTGGGCGTGGTTGGCCTCCAGCTGGTACGTGGGGTTGAGCATATAGCCCTTGCCGCTGTCCATGTTCAGCTTGAGCTCGTCGCCGGTGAAATAGTCGCCGAAGCGCCAGATCTTCACATGGCCCTTGGCCTCGACCTCGTCCTCGACCTGGCGGTAGCACGCGGTGTCGGCCTTGACGCGGGTCTTGTCCTTGACCAGCTCGGCGTCGCGCTCCAGGGTGATCTCACGCTCGGGGCGGCCGCTGATGTCCTCGGCCTGGATGGTGGTGACCGCGTTCTTGTCCTCCACCCGCGGCGCGCGCGCCTTCGGCGGCAGGCTCTGGGCGTGGGCCGGCAGGGCCGCGATGGCGGCGGCGATGGCAGTCAGGGCAAACGCCCAGCGATGCGGGGTAGTGGGGGGGGCCGGAAGCCAGCGCATGCGACTCATGAAAAGAAGGGATGAAACACCATGACAGGCGATTTTTTGATTTGAATCCCTTATTATATGGGAATCTTCACCCAACACCGGATTCCGGGCCCCGCTTAATGTCTTTATTACAGAATTTAACTTCCGATACATCTTCCGGCAGTGCGCCAGACCTGCGCCTGGAGCAGCTGACCGCCTGGCTGGCCACGCTGAACGTGGTGGACGCCGCCAGCGCCCGCCCGGCCTCGGCCGACGCCAGCTTCCGCCGCTATTTCCGTGTCAATGTATTGCCTGAACAGCAAGCCGCGCTGGGCGCCACGCTGGTCGTCATGGACGCGCCGCCCGAGCGCGAGAACGTGCTGGCCTTCGTCAAGCTGGACGAAATGCTGGCCCACGCCGGCGTCAGCGTGCCGCGCATCGTCGCCACCGACTACGAGCGCGGCTTCCTGCTGATGTCCGACCTGGGCGTGACCACCTACCTGCAAGTGCTGGACCATGACAACGCCTCGACCATGTACGCCGAGGCGCTGGAGGCGCTGGTCAAGTTCCAGCTGACCAGCCAGCCGGGCGTGCTGCCCGAGTACGACCGCGCCTTCATGCTGCGCGAGATGAATTTGTTCCCCGAGTGGTACATCGGCAAGCACCTGAACGCCACTTTGACCGACAAGCAGGCCGCCGAGCTGCAGGGCGTGTTCGACGCCATCCTGGCCAACGTCACGGCCCAGCAGCAGGTCTATGTGCACCGCGATTTCCACTCGCGCAACCTGATGTGGATGGACGCCGGCAACCCCGGCGTGCTGGACTTCCAGGACGCGCTGTACGGCCCGATGACCTACGACCTGGCCTCGCTGCTGCGCGACGCCTACGTGCAATGGGACGAGGAGCTGGTGCTGGACTGGGCGATCCGCTACTGGCAGCACGCCAAGGCGGTGGGCCTGCCGGTCAACCCGGACATCGACGGCTTCTACCAGGACTTCGAGTACGCCGGCTTGCAGCGCCACCTGAAGATCCTCGGCCTGTTCTGCCGCCTGAACTACCGCGACGGCAAGGACCAGTACCTGCACGACCTGCCCACCGTGATGGACTACGTGCGCAAGACCGCCGGCCGCTACAAGGAGCTGCGGCCGCTGGTGCGCCTGCTCGACCAGCTGGAAGACAAGCAGCCGCAAGTCGGCTACACCTTCTGAGGCGGCGCGCATGAAAGCCATGATCTTCGCCGCCGGACGCGGCGAGCGTATGCGTCCGCTGACCGACACCACGCCCAAGCCGCTGCTCAAGGTGCGCGGCCGGCCGCTGATCGTCTGGCACATCCTCAACCTGGTGCGGGCCGGCATCACCGAGATCGTCATCAACCACGCCCACCTGGGCGACCAGATCGAGGCCGCGCTGGGCGACGGCAGTCAGTTCGGCGCCAAGCTGATGTACTCGCCCGAGGCCACCGCGCTGGAGACCGCCGGCGGCATCGCCACCGCGCGCCACCTGCTGGGCGAGGAACCGTTCGTGGCGGTGTCGGGCGACATCTACATGCCCTACTTCGACTTCGCCCAGGTCAAGGACGTGTTGCACGACAAGGACATGTGGGGCAATCCCTACCCGGCCGACCAGCGCGACATCTGCTGGCTCTACCTGGTGCCCAACCCGGACTTCCATCCCGAGGGCGACTTCGGGCTGACCATGTACACGCTGACCAACGAAGGCTCGCCCAAATGGACCTTCGGGAATGTCGGCGTCTACCGTCCTGAAATGTTCGACGGCATCGCGCCGGGCGAATACGCCAAGCTTGGCCCGCTGATCCGCGCCTACATCGACAAGAAGCAGGTCGGTGGCGAGGTGTACGAAGGCGAATGGCACAACCTGGGCACGGTGCAGCAGCTCGACCTGCTCAACGCCCCGCCGGCCACGCGCCTGGCCGCCGCCAAGGGCGTCCAGTGATGCAGCGCCATGCCGCCCGCCGCGCGCACCTGCTGGCGCACATGCCGCCCGGCGCGGTGGCGGTGCTGCCGACCGCGCCCGAAGTCGCCCGCAACAGCGACAGCGAATACCTGTACCGCCACGACAGCTACTTCTACTACCTGACCGGCTTCGCCGAGCCGGAAAGCGTGGTGGTGCTGGTGGCCGCGCGCGGCGATGCGCCGGCGCGCTCCATCCTGTTCTGCCGCCAGAAGAACGTCGAGCGCGAGATCTGGGACGGCTTCCGCCACGGCCCGGACGGCGCGCGCGTGGCCTTCGGCTTCGACGACGCCCACCCGGTCGAGGACCTCGACGGCGAGATCGTCAAGCTGCTGGCCGACGCGCCGGCCCTGTACTACGCGCTGGGCAGCGCGTTGGACGCGCGGGTCCGCCAGTGGCTGTCCAGCGTCAAGGGCATGGCGCGCACCGGCGTCGGCGCACCGGCCAGCGCGGTCGACCTGCTGCCGCTGCTCGACGAGATGCGCCTGTTCAAGGACGACGCCGAGCAAGCCACCATGCTGCGCGCCGCCACCATCTCGTCGCAGGCGCACGCGCGGGCGATGCGGGCGTCGCGGCCCGGCATGTACGAATACGAAATCGAGGCGGAGCTGCTGTACGAATTCCGCCGCAACGGCGCGCAGGCGCCGGCCTACAACTCCATCGTCGCAGCCGGCGCCAACGCCTGCGTGCTGCATTACAGCGCCAACAACGCGCAAAGCCGCGATGGCGACCTGATACTGATCGACGCCGGCTGCGAGCTCGATGGCTACGCCTCCGACATCACGCGCAGCTATCCAGTCAACGGCCGTTTCAGCGCGCCGCAGCGGCGGTTGTATGAACTGGTGCTGGCCGCGCAATCGGCGGCGCTGCAGGCCATCGTCCCTGGCCAGCCCTACTCCGGCGTGCACGAGGCGGCGGTGCAGGTGCTGGCGCAGGGCATGCTGGACCTGGGCCTGCTCAATCACGACACCCACGGCAGCGTGGCCGACATCATCGCCAACAAGCGCCACCTGCAGTTCTACATGCACGGCACGGGACACTGGCTGGGCATGGACGTGCACGACGTCGGCCAGTACCGCGACATGGCGGCCGAAGGCAAGCCGTCGCGCGCGCTGCAGGCGGGGATGGTGCTGACGGTGGAGCCGGGCATCTACGTGCGGCCGGCCGAAGGCGTGCCGGAGGAATACTGGAACATCGGCATCCGCATCGAGGACGATGTGCTGGTCACGCCCGAAGGCCACACGATACTGAGCGCCGCCGCGCCTAAGACGGTCGCCGAGATAGAACAATTAATGCAGTCTCCATGAACACACTCAATCACGCAGCACCCGCGCACGACGGCAACGGCGACGCTCCATCCTACGACATCGCCATCTGCGGCGCAGGGCCGGCCGGCATGGCGCTGGCCGCGCTGCTGGCCCGGCGCGGCACGCCGGCGCAGCGCATCGCCCTGATCGACGCCAAGACGCTGGAGCAAGCCAGCAACGATCCGCGCTCGATCGCGCTGTCGTGGGGCAGCCGCCAGATACTGGAGGAAATCGGCGCGTGGCCGGCCGCGGCCACGGCGATCCACCAGATTCACGTGTCGCGCCGCGGCCAGTTCGGCCGCAGCCTGATCGACCGCGATGAACATAAACTGCCGGCGCTGGGCTATGTGCTGCGCTACGGCGATCTGGTGACGGCGCTGGGTGCGGTCTGCCAGCGCGCCGGCATCGCCACGCTGCGCCCGGCCCGCGTTGAAGCCGTCGACGAAGGCGCCGACGCGGTCGCGCTGACCATCGCCGGCGCGGACGCCACCACGACCACCACGGCCGCCATCGTCGTGCAGGCCGAAGGCGGCTTGTTCAGCGATCAGGAAAGCAAAGCGCAGCACCGCGACTACCAGCAGACCGCGATCATCGCGCAAGTGCGCACCAGCCGCCCGATCGCGCACCGCGCCTACGAGCGCTTCACCGAACAAGGCCCGCTGGCCCTGCTGCCGCAAGGCGAAGAATATTCACTGGTCTGGTGCGTTCGGCCCGAAACCGCCGTTCGCCTTCAGGCGCTGGACGACGCGGCCTTCCTCGCCGAACTGGGCGCCGCGTTCGGCGAGCGCCTCGGCACATTCACGCGCTCGTCGCCACGGCTGGCATTCCCCCTGGGCTTGAACGCCGATCCACGCAGCACGGCGCGCACGGTCGCCATCGGCAACGCGGCGCAAACGCTGCATCCGGTGGCGGGGCAAGGCCTGAACCTCGGCCTGCGCGACGTCGCCGTGCTGGCGCGCCTGCTGGCGCAAGGCGCGAATCCAACCATGCTGGCGCAATTCACCGAACTGCGCCGCCAGGACCGCAACACCACCGTGCGCCTAACCGACACCATGGCCCGCATCTTCGCCAACGACTCGCCGGCGCAAGCGCTGCTGGGCCTGTCGCTGGCCGCGATCGACATGGTCGGCCCCGCGCGCGGCGTGCTGGCCGAGCTCATGATGTACGGCCGACGTTGACCTGAGAATACACACAGGGGGTACCTTGCGCGCTCCCTTGGGGGAACCACGCTATTTCCGTCCTCTCGTTCCCATTCGTCTTCTCTATTTTCTTCTGAAATTCGCAAACGGCCGAGCGCAGATAAGAATCAAGAAAAATAGAAGGGAATAGAGAGCCGGAATAGTATCGTTCCCAGAAGGGCCGTGCAGATACCCCCCATACATATACCCCTGCGCGGATCCAGGCTCAGGTGCGCGTGATCGAAGCGCCGCCATCGACCAGCGACGCGGTGCCGGTGACAAAGGACGAATCGTCCGAAGCCAGGTACAGCACCGAGCGCGCCAGCTCCTCCGGCTGCGCCACGCGCTTCAGCGCATGCAGGTTGGTGACAAAGGAAGCCGCCTCCGGCGTGTCGTTCATATCGCGATACATCGCCGTATCGACCGCGCCCGGCAGCACCGAATTCACCCGCACGCCCTGCGCGCCGTACTCCGAGGCCAGCGCCTGCGTCAGGCCGATCAGGCCCGCCTTGCTGGCCGCATAAGCCGCCACGCCGGGGAAGGCAAAGCTGTAGCCGACAAAGGTCGAAGTGAAGATCACCGAACCGCCGCCATGCTTGATCATTTGAGGAATCTGATGCTTCGCGCCGAGGAAGGCGCTGGTCAGGTTGGCGGCGATGGTCTCGTTCCAGCCCTGCTCCGACACGCCGGTGGACTCGCCCATCTCGCCCAGCGTACCGGCGTTGTTGTAGGCGATATCCAGCCGCCCGAACGCCTCGACGGCGGTGGCGACCAGCTGTGCATTGAACGATTCGGAAGTGACGTCGCCGGCCAGCGCGATGGCGGTACCGCCGTCGGCGGCGATCTCCGCCACCAGCGACTCCAGCTCGGGCAGCCGGCGCGCGGCGACCACGACCCGCGCACCTTCAGCGGCAAACAGTTTGGCGGTGGCGCGGCCGATGCCCGACGATGCGCCAGTAACGATGGCGACTTTGTTTTGCAAGCGGTTCATGGTGAATCTCCTTGAGGTGGGTTGATGCAGCCATCGTAGGCCCCATCAACCCCACCATCAATCGGCTAAACGCCAATGACCCGTTCACAAAAGATGAATCAAGCTTACTCCACAGCCTTGACCATGTCCTCGATGACCTTCTTCGCGTCACCGAACACCATCATCGTATTCGCCTGGTAGAACAGCTCATTATCCAGCCCCGCATAACCGGAAGCCATCGAACGCTTGTTGACGATGATGCTCTTGGCCTTGTACGCCTCCAGGATCGGCATGCCGGCGATCGGCGACTTCGGATCCTTGGCGGCCGGGTTGACCACGTCGTTGGCGCCCAGGATCAGCACCACGTCGGTCTGGCCGAATTCGCCGTTGATATCCTCCATCTCGAACACCTGGTCGTACGGCACCTCGGCCTCCGCCAGCAGCACGTTCATATGGCCCGGCATGCGGCCCGCCACCGGGTGGATCGCATACTTCACGGTCACGCCCTTGTGGGTCAGCTTCTCGACCAGCTCCTTGAGCGAATGCTGCGCGCGCGCCACCGCCAGGCCGTAGCCCGGCACGATGATCACGCTTTCCGCGTTGGCCATGATGAACGCCGCATCGTCGGCCGAACCGGATTTGACCGGACGCTGTTCCTTCGCGCCGCCCGCACCCGCTTCCGCAGGAGCGCCGCCGAAGCCGCCCAGGATCACGTTGAAGAACGAACGGTTCATCGCCTTGCACATGATGTACGACAGGATCGCGCCGGACGAACCGACCAGCGAACCGGCGATGATCAGCATCGCGTTGTTCAGCGAGAAGCCGATGCCGGCCGCCGCCCAGCCGGAGTAGGAGTTCAGCATCGACACCACCACCGGCATGTCGGCGCCGCCGATCGGGATGATGATCAACACGCCCAGCACGAAGGCGATCGCGGTCATGACCAGGAACGGCAGCCATGCCGGCTCGGTGCCGCCGGCGAAGCAGAACGCCAGGCCCAGGCCCACCATGACGATGGCCAGGATCAGGTTCAGCATGTGCTGGCCGGCGAAGCTGACCGGCGCGCCCTGGAACAGGCGGAACTTGTATTTGCCCGACAGCTTGCCGAACGCGATCACCGAACCGGAGAAGGTAATCGCGCCGACAAAGGTACCGATGAACAGCTCGATGCGGTTACCGAACGGCAGCGCCTCGCCCACGGCGGCGATGCCGAAGGCGTGCGGCTCCGACACGGCGGCCACCGCGATACAGACTGCGGCCAAACCGATCAGCGAGTGCATCGCCGCCACCAGTTCCGGCATCTTGGTCATCTCGACCTTCTTGGCCAGCACCGCGCCGATGCCGCCGCCGACGATCACGCCCAGCGCCACCAGGCCCAGGCCCATGCCGCCGGACGCGCCGGCGGCCGCCGCCGCCGTGGCTTCCGCCTTCAGCTTGAGGATCAGCGCGATGGTGGTCACGGCGGCAATCGCCATGCCCGACATGCCGAACGCATTACCGGTGCGCGCCGTGGCCGGCGACGACAACCCTTTCAACGCCTGGATGAAGCACACCGATGCGATCAGGTACATCATCGTCACCAGGTTCATGGAGATGAAATTCATGCGTGATCTCCCTTCTTCGCTTTAGGCTCTTTTTTCTTGAACATCTCCAGCATGCGCTGCGTGACCAGAAAACCGCCGAACACATTGACGGCGGCCAGCGCCACCGCGACGGTGCCGGCGACCTGGCCGATCACGCCCTCGGTCAGCGAGGCCGCCAGCATGGCGCCGACGATGATGATCGCCGAGACGGCGTTGGTGACCGCCATCAGCGGCGTATGCAGCGCCGGCGTCACGGTCCAGACCACGTGGTAGCCGACATAAATGGCGAGCACGAAGATGATCAGATTGATGATGGTGTGGCTGACTTCCATGTTGACTCCCCTATTATTTTCTAAGCAGCTCGCCGCCGCTGCACAACAGCGTGGCCTTGATGATTTCGTCTTCGCGGTCGATCACCAACTTGTCTTCCTTGTCGATGATCAGCTTGAGGAAGTCCAGCACATTGCGCGCGTACAGCGCCGACGCGTCGGCCGCCACCAGCGTGGCCAGGTCCGGCTCGCCGACGATGTGCACGCCGTGCTTGACGACGGTTTTATTGAGCTCCGACAGCGGGCAGTTGCCGCCCTGCGACACGGCCAGGTCGACGATCACCGAACCCGGTTTCATCGCCTTCACGGTCTCCTCGGAAATCAGCACCGGCGCCGGCCGCCCCGGGATCAGCGCGGTGGTGATGACGATGTCGGCCAGCTTGGCGCGTTCGTGCACCAGCTCCGCCTGGCGGCGCATCCAGTCCGCCGGCATCGGCCGCGCGTAGCCGCCCACGCCTTGGGCGATTTCCTTTTCCTCGTCGGTCAGGAAGGGCACGTCGATGAACTTGGCGCCCAGCGACTCCACCTGCTCCTTGACCGGCGGGCGCACGTCGGACGCCTCGATCACCGCGCCCAGCCGCTTGGCCGTGGCGATCGCCTGCAGCCCGGCCACGCCCACGCCCATGATCAGCACCCGCGCCGCCTTGACCGTGCCGGCCGCCGTCATCAGCATCGGCATGAAGCGCTGGTAGGTGTTGGCCGCCACCATCACCGCCTTGTAGCCGGCGATGTTGGCCTGCGACGACAGCACGTCCATCGACTGCGCGCGCGTGATGCGCGGCACCGCCTCCAGCGCGAAGGCCTGCAGGCCGGCCGCCGCCATCGCCGCGTTGTTGTCGGCGTCGAAGGGATTCAGCATGCCGATCACCACCGTGCCGGCCGGGATCAGCGCGCGCTCCTCGGCGTTGGGGGCACGCACTTTCAACACCACCTCCGCAGCAAAGGCTTCCGCCGCGCTGCCGATCTGTGCGCCTGCGGCCACGTAGGCCTCGTCGGTGACCGAGGCCGAAAGTCCGGCGCCGGCCTGCACGATCACTTGATGCTTGGCTGCGAGTTTCTTGACTGTCTCGGGCGTCGCCGCCACCCGGGTTTCTCCCGGCCGCGTCTCGGCCGGTATGCCTACTCTCATGGTGCCTCCAAATGATTAATAAACTGACTAGAATCTAACACGGAATGCCGGGACAGCAACGCCCCTCGTTGGCCCCATCATACTTAATATATATTTATCAATAAATAGCGCATTTATCACATCATTTATTACTATTTATCACGAATTGCCGTTAAAACACTGAATTTTTCGCAAGGCAGTCAGTCAAACACGGATTAACACAACAAACCTTGCGAAATTTCAATACGAACCCACCTTTCCGTGCAGGCGGGTTCAAACCAAACGCCCGGAACAGGCTAAAATGTCGGCTCTTTCAAGGATGACTCATGCCGCGTATCTGGAAACCCTCTGTTACTGTTGCCGCCATCGTCGAAAAAGATGGCAAATTCTTGCTGATCGAAGAAGAGACCAGCGATGGCGTCCGCATCAACCAGCCGGCCGGTCACCTCGACCCGCACGAATCGCTGGAGCAGGCCGTCATCCGCGAAACGCTGGAGGAAACCGCGCACGACTTCACGCCGACCGCGCTGGTGGGCATGTACATGTCGCGCTACACCTCCAACCGCACCGGCGAGGAAGTGACGTATTTGCGCTTCACCTTCTGCGGCGTGCCGGGCGCCAAGCATGACCGTCCGTTGGACGAAGGCATCCTGCGCACCATGTGGCTCACGCGCGACGAACTGGCCGCCTGCGCCGACCGTCACCGCAGCCCGACGGTGCTGCAATGCGTGGACGAATACCTGGCCGGGCGCCGCGCCCCGCTGGAACTGATACAAACCCACACCTCGGTGTACAAGGAAGCGGCCAACGCCGCGAATGGATGAAAGCAAGATGAGCAAGAAGAAGGTCGTAATCGGCATGTCGGGCGGGGTCGACTCCTCGGTCGCGGCGTGGATGCTCAAGGAACAGGGCTATGACGTGGTCGGCCTGTTCATGAAGAACTGGGAAGACGACGACGACTCCGAGTACTGCTCCACGCGCCAGGACTGGATCGACGCGGCCAGCGTGGCCGACGTGATCGGCGTCGACATCGAGGCGGTCAACTTCGCCTCCGAATACAAGGACCGCGTGTTCGCCGACTTCCTGCGCGAATACCAGGCCGGCCGCACGCCCAACCCGGACGTGCTGTGCAACGCCGAGATCAAGTTCAAGGCCTTCCTCGACCACGCGATGCACCTGGGCGCCGACCTGATCGCCACCGGCCACTATGCGCGCGTGCGCCAGAACGGCGGCCGCCACGAGCTGCTCAAGGCGGTCGACCACACCAAGGACCAGAGCTACTTCCTGCACCGCCTGAACCAGGCGCAGTTGTCCAAGACCCTGTTCCCGCTGGGCGAAATCCCCAAGACCGAGGTGCGCAAGATCGCCGAGAAGCTGGCCCTGCCCAACGCGGCCAAGAAGGATTCGACCGGCATCTGCTTCATCGGCGAGCGGCCGTTCCGCGAATTCCTCAACCGCTACCTGTCGTACAAGCCGGGCCCGATGAAGACGCCGGACGGCAAGGTGGTGGGCGAGCACGTGGGCCTGAGCTTCTACACGCTGGGCCAGCGCAAGGGCATCGGCGTGGGCGGCATGAAGGCCTACAAGAACCCGGACGGCAGCAGCGACGCCTGGTACGTGGCGCGCAAGGACGTGGCCGAGAACACGCTGTACATCGTGCAGGGCCACGACCATCCATGGCTGCTGTCGTCGACCCTGCGCGCCGACCAGGCCAGCTGGATCGCCGGCGAGGCGCCGGTCGCGCGCGCGCTGTCGGCCAAGACCCGCTACCGCCAGGCCGACGTGGCGTGCGAGATCGCCCCGGAAGGCGATTCCGATTTCGCGTTGAAGTTCATGGAAGCCCAGTGGGCGGTGACGCCGGGCCAGTCGGCCGTGCTGTACGACGGCGACGTCTGCCTCGGCGGCGGCATCATCGACAGCTCGACCTTCGCCGCCTGATCACGCCTCGCCGGGTTCGCCGGCGTCGGGCGGGGCCTCGGCGCTGTCCTTGGCCAGCGCCGCGCGCTGGCGCTTGACCATGGCGATCACCGTGTTGCGTATCGTGTTGAGCACCGTATCGGCCTTGAACGGCTTGACGATGAAGCCGTTCACGCCCATCGCGTGGGCGGCCTGGATGGTGGCGGCGTCGAATTCGCTCGAGACCATGAAGATCAGCGTCTTCGGCCAGTTGGTCTTGATCTCGCGCACAACGTCCTCGCCGTTCTCGATCTGCTCGCGGGCGATGCAGACGATGTGGGGATTATGCTTGATCAGCAGCGCCAGGCCGCTGGCGCAGGTATGGCTCTGGCCCACCACGTCGTAGCCGCCATCGAGCAGGACCGTGTTGAGCAGGCCGCGCGCGATGGCGCTGGTGTCGATAATGACCGCTTTTAACATCTTGCAAACCTTGTCTTAGTGGGCGCGCGCTCAGTTCCGGTCCCACGCCAGCATATTCCAGCTCACGCCGACCCGCACGTCCGTTTTTAATTGCACCAATTGTCTCGAAAGATACAGCATTTCGCGTTCTTTTCGTAGAGTTTCGCCCAGCGTGTCCTTCAGAATGCCCGCCCCGGCCATGATCCCGTCCAGAGTGCCGTATGTACGCAACAGTCGCGCCGCCTTCTTGACGCCGACTTTTGACACGCCGGGGATGGAGTCGGTGGGGTCGCCCATCAGCGCCAGCAGGTCCGGCAGCTGCTCGGGCGGCACGCCCCACTTGCGCTCGACCCAGGCGTGGTCGTGCCATTCGCTTTTGAAGTGGTCCCACACGCGGGCGCCCTGCGCGATCAGGCCGTGCAGGTCCTTGTCGGTGGTGGCCACGGTGGCCTCGCCGCGGCCGTCGGCCAGCCAGCGCAGCACCACGGTGCCGATCACGTCGTCGGCCTCGACCTCGGGCAGCGACACCACATGCAGGCCGATGCCGCGCAGCTTGTCGTAGAAGGCCGGCAGCGCCTCGCGCAGCGGCGCCGGCATCGGCGCGCGGCCCTCGCGGTAGCCGGCGTACAGCGCGTGGCGCCAGGTGGGGCCGCCGAAATCGAAGGCCGGCAGCACGTGGGTCGGTTCGTGGTCGTTGACCAGTTTGCGGAACGAGGACAGCGCGTGGCGCAGCGCGATCTCGGCCTTCTCGGCGCTATCGGGTTCGGGGCTGGCTTCGTAGACGCGGCGCACGATATTGAGGCCGTCGATGGCAAGGAGTCTACCCATGTTCAACATCATCCGGGCTTGTTCAATCCATCATTTTACCCGACCTGCCTCAACCCTTGTCCGAATCGGGATTGCATCCGCCTTGAATCAGCCTATGATTTGAGCATACGCAGATCAATGGAGGCGACCATGCTCATCGCTATTTCGCTATCGGAATTCAGGGAACAGGCGCCCGCCATCTACCGGCGCCTGATCGAGTCTGGCGGACCGCTCTACGTGGAGATGGATGGCCGGGCTGTCATGGAAATACGGAAGTTCCAACAGGGCCCCACGATAACGCACGATCCGGTGCGCGGCGTGGTACTGAACGATGGCGACATCGTCTCGCCACTCGAGCCAGACGGATATGAGCCATTCGAATGATCATGCTCGACACGCATGCGTTGATCTGGTGGCGCGACAGCAGTGCCAGACTCTCGCCAAACGCCAGGGCCGCCATAGCGCAAGAGGCGCAAGGCGGAAAAATTGGCATATCTGCTTTCTCGTTCTGGGAAATTGCCTTGCTGGTCGAGCACAATCGGCTACGCCTGCCGCTGGACCTTGCCAGCTGGCTGGCCGCGGTGGAGGCAATCGACCGCATGCGCTTCATTCCGGTCGATAACGAAATCGCCGTGACCTCCGTTCAGCTCCCGCCGGGTCTGCACAAGGATCCGGCGGACCGCATCATCGTTGCCACCGCCATGCTGCTCGATGTGCCCATCGTGACTGCGGACCTGAAGATCCAAGCCTATCCGCACGTGCAAAGCATCTGGTAGCGGCCTACTTCAGCAGCTCGTACGGCCCGCCGCGCTCGAGCGCGCGCTGGAAGGCCGGGCGGCTGTGGATGCGCTTGAGGAAGGCGGTCAGGTTGGGCCGGCTGCCGTCCAGCCCCGCGCGCGCGGCGGCCGCCTCCAGCGGAAAACTCATCTGGATATCGGCCGCGCTGAACTCGGCGCCGGCAAACCACGGCCACTTGTTCAACTCGGCCTCCAGGTAATTCAGGTGCGCGGCGATCTGCGGCTCGATGTAGCCGGCCTTGACCCGCTGCGCGATGCCGCGCGCGATCGGCTTGACGAAGAACGGCGCCGGACTGTTTTCCACCCGGTCGAAGATCAGCTTCATCAGCAGCGGCGCCATCGCCGAGCCTTCCGCGTAGTGCAGGAAATACGTCCAGCGGCGGCGCTCCTCGGTGCCGGCCGGCGGCACCAGCCGGCCGTGGCCGTAGGTCTCGACCAGATACTCGATGATCGCGCCCGACTCCGCCACGACGATGTCGCCGTCGCTGATCACCGGCGACTTGCCCAGCGGGTGGATGGCGCGCAGCTCCGGCGGCGCCAGCATGGTGTGCTTGTCGCGCTCGTAGCGCACGATCTTGTAGTCCAGCTCCAGCTCCTCGAGCAGCCAGAGCACGCGCTGCGAGCGCGAATTGTTCAAATGGTGGACCACGATCATGGCGAGCTTCCCGCGAAAAAGCGGCCGAGCGCCGCAACCCCGCTACTTTAGCATCGTTGGCAACCTTGCGCGCCCCCTCCGCCAGAGAGCGATGGATTCCCGGGAGGAACAGCAGTACACTGCGCCATCAGCCGCCCACCGGAGTGTCCATGAACCTGTTGTCCCCGCGTTACCTCGTCTTCATCGCCGCCATCGTCACGCTGGCCGTGTCGCTGGCACTGGCCGCGCCCTGGTGGATCCCGCTGACGGCGGCCGCGCTGACCGTGGTCGGCATCACCGACCTGTTGCAAACCAAACGCGCGCTGCGCCGCAACTACCCGATCCTGGCGCACTTCCGCTTCTTCTTCGAATCGATCCGCCCCGAGATCCGCCAGTACTTCCTGGAGGACGACACCGTGGCCGAGCCGTTCTCGCGCAACCAGCGCAGCATCGTCTACCAGCGCGCCAAGATGGACACCGACAAGCGCCCCTTCGGCACCCAGCTCGACGTCTACGCCCCCGGCTACGAATGGATCAACCACTCGATCAGCCCCGCGCCCGAGCAGCACCACGACTTCCGCATCGAGATCGGCAACCACCCGGACTGCCCGCGCGCCCAGCCCTATTCGGCCAGCGTGTTCAACATCTCGGCGATGAGCTTTGGCGCGCTGTCGGCCAACGCCATCCTGGCGCTCAACGGCGGCGCCAAGGCCGGCGGCTTCATGCACGACACCGGCGAAGGCAGCATCAGTCCCTACCACCGCCAGAACGGCGGCGACCTGGTGTGGGAGATCGGCTCCGGCTACTTCGGCTGCCGCAACCCCGACGGCACGTTCTCGGAGGCGAACTTCATCGCCAACGCCACCACGCCGCAGGTCAAGATGATCGAGCTGAAGATGTCGCAGGGCGCCAAGCCCGGCCACGGCGGCGTGCTGCCCGGCGCCAAGGTCACGATCGAGATCGCCACCACGCGCGGCGTGGCCATGGGCCAGGACTGCATCTCGCCGTCCAGGCACTCGGCCTTCGACACGCCGCTGGAGATGTTGGCCTTCATAGACCGCCTGCGCACGCTGTCGGGCGGCAAGCCGACCGGCTTCAAGCTGGCCATCGGCCACCCGTGGGAATTTTTCGGCATCGTCAAGGCCATGCTGGCCACCGGCATCACGCCCGACTTCATCGTGGTCGACGGCGGCGAGGGCGGCACCGGCGCCGCGCCGGTCGAGTTCACCGACCATATCGGCACGCCGCTGCAGGAAGCGCTGCTGCTGGTGCACAACACGCTGGTGGGCGCCAACCTGCGCGACAGGATCAAGATCGGCGCCTCGGGCAAGATCATCACCGCCTTCGACATCGCCCGCACGCTCGCGCTGGGCGCGGACTGGTGCAACTCGGCGCGCGGCTTCATGTTTGCGCTGGGCTGCATCCAGTCGCAGAGCTGCCACACCGACCGCTGCCCGACCGGCGTGGCCACCCAGGACCACAACCGCCAGCGCGCGCTGGTGGTGCCGGACAAGACCCGGCGCGTGGCCAACTTCCACGAGAACACTTTGAAGGCGCTGGCCCAGCTGATCGCCGCGGCCGGCCTGACGCACCCGTCGCAGCTGAAGGCGCATCATTTGGTGCGGCGCATCTCGCCCAACCAGGTCAAGCTGGCGTCGGCGCTGCTGCCCTACCTGGAGCCGGGCGAGCTGCTCGACCCGAGCCAGCTGTCACGCCTGCCGCCGGTGTTCGGCCTGTACTGGCCGATGGCGCAGGCGGAGTCGTTCAACCCGGTTTGCTGAGCGGCGGGAGATCAGCGCTGCACGCGCAGCATGATCACGCGCTTGAGGGGCGCGGAGGTGGGTGCGTCGGACGATGCCGATGGCGTGGTTTCGCACGAGCCGCAACTGGCGCAGCCGTCGCCGCAGCTCGATTTCGTGTTAAACAGTTTAGCCAGTTTATTCTGGTCGAAGCCTCGCCGCGACAGCAGGTAGACGATCTGCCTGCGCAAGGCCGCCGGCAAATACTTGGTGCAGAAATGCCCCAGCGCCGCCACCACAATCACCGCCACGATCACTTGCTGCCACATGCTCAGCCTCCGATGAAGAACAGCGAAATACGATACGTCAGGAACGACGCCGTGTACGCCAGCGCGAACATATAACCGGCCATCATCAGCGGGTAGCGGATGCTGTTGGTCTCGCGCCGCACCACGCTCAGCGTCGACATGCACTGCGGCGCGAACACATACCACGCCAGCAGCGACAAGGCGGTCGGCAAGGTCCACGAGCTGGCGATGATCGGCGTCAGCGACTGCGCCAGTTCCTCGCCGCTCTGCGACAGCGCGTACACCGTGCCCAGCGCCCCCACCGCCACCTCGCGCGCGGCCAGGCCCGGCACCAGCGCGATGCAGATCTGCCAGTTGAAGCCGATCGGCGCGAACACATATTCCAGCCCGCGCCCCAGCATGCCGGCCATGCTGTAATAGATGGCCGGATGGGTCGCCCCTTCAGGCGCGCCGGGGAAGGAGCTGAGGAACCACAGCAGCACCATCAAGGTCAGGATGATCGTGCCCACGCGCGACAGGAAGATCTTGCAGCGCTCCCACAGGCCCAGCGCCAGGTTCTGCAGATGCGGCCAGTGATAGGCCGGCAGCTCCAGCATCAGCGGCTGCTTGTGGTTCGAGCCCATGGTGCGCTTCATGAAGTAGGCCACCGCCATCGCCGACGCGATGCCGGCGAAGTACAGCGCGAACAGCACCAGGCCCTGCAGGCTCATGAAACCGCCCACTTCGCGCTCGGGAATGAAGGCCGCGATGATCAGCGCATACACCGGCAAGCGCGCCGAGCACGTCATCAGCGGCGCGATCATGATCGTCACCAGCCGGTCGCGCGGGTTCTGGATGGTGCGCGCCGCCATGATGCCGGGGATCGCGCACGCAAAGCTCGACAGCAGCGGAATGAAGGCGCGCCCCGACAGGCCCACGCCGCCCATCAGCCGGTCCAGCAGGAAGGCCGCGCGCGGCAGGTAGCCGCAGTCCTCCAGGATCAGGATGAAGAAGAACAGGATCAGAATCTGCGGCAGGAACACCAGCACGCTGCCGGCCCCGCCCAGAATCCCCTCCACCAGCAGGCTGCGCAGCAAACCATCCGCCATCGCGCCCTTGAGCAGGCTGCCAACGCTGTCGACACCGGCCTTGATCATATCCATCGGCACATTGGCCCAGCTGAACACCGCCTGGAACACCAGGAACATCAGCACCGCCAGGATCACCGGGCCGAGCACCGGATGCAGCACCACATTATCGATCTTCTCGGTCAGGTTGCCGGTGTCGCGCGCGTCGCTGCTGACCAGCGCCAGGATGCGGCGCACCTCGCGCTGCGTCTCCTCCACGCCGACCGCGTCGATCGCCGACAGCGACGCCGGCTTGACCTCGTGCAGCGGCCACATGCCGTCGAGCGCGCGCAGCAGCGACTTCTCGCCGCCGGCCTGCACCGCCACCGTCTCCACCACCGGCATCTCCAGCTCCTGCGCCAGGCGCGCGGCGTCGATCTCGATGCCGCGCTTCTTGGCCACGTCGACCATGTTCAGCGCCAGGATCATCGGCAGGCCGAGGCGCTTGATCTCCAGCACCAGCCGCAGGTTCAGGCGCAGGTTGGTGGCGTTGACCACGCACACCACCACGTCCGGCGACTGCTCGCCCGCGCGCAGGCCGGCCACCACGTCGCGCGTGATGGCCTCGTCCGGCGTGTGGGCCGACAGGCTGTAGGCGCCCGGCAGGTCCAGCACGCGGAAGGCGCGCCCTTCCGGCGAGGTGAACGCGCCTTCCTTGCGCTCGATGGTCACGCCGGCGTAGTTGGCCACCTTCTGGCGCGCGCCGGTCAGGCGGTTGAACAGCGCGGTCTTGCCGCAATTCGGATTGCCCAGCAGGGCCATCATCGGTGTCCTCGACAGGACCGGCGCCACCGGCGCCGCGATATCAGCTGCACCCATGGCTTATTCCGGCTGGATCGATGGTTGAACCGAAACCAGCGCCGCCTCGAAGCGGCGCAGCGCGAAGGTGGAGTTGCCGACCTTGATCGCCAGCGGCTCGCCGCCCGGCATGCCGCGCTTGAGCATGCGGATTTTTTCGCCCGGCACGAAGCCCAGCTCCATCAGGCGGCGCGCCAGCATGGGGCCGTCGTGCGCCGCGTCGCCGGGGGCGATGTGCACCACGGTGGCGCTGTCGCCGACCGTCAGGGTATCAAGGGTGATCAGGGGAGCTGCATGCGTCATGGCAAAGTCCGTTCAAATCGCCGCCCGGCCAAGGCCGCGGCGGCTTGCCGGCGAACTGCAAGATCGCGTTCTGGCCGGAAATAAGATAGTAGCATTATAAACGGTAATGCGAATTACTTCTATTTGCGCTTGCATCCCGCTCAAACTTGAGGCAGTATACGATTAATGATAATGATTCGCATTAAGTAGCTAACACGCAATCATGTCAGTTCATTCTTTTTGTACAGCCTAGCCAGAAGGTGCATCGATGATTGTATGTGTCTGCAACAACATATCTGATCGTGAAATCCGTCAAGCCGTGGAATTGGGATTGACCTCGATGGAAGAACTGCGCCGCGACCTGGGCGTGTCCACCTGCTGCGGCCAGTGTTTCGCCTGCGCCGAGGAAATCCTGAACGAACACCTGGCGGCCACCGCCCAGATCCAGGAAACCGTCCTGAAGCGCCCGGTTTTCACCAACTAAATTACTCCGATGAACACACTGAGCTATGGCCGCGCGGCGACGCCGGCGGCGGACGACAGCGGCCTGGCCGCCCTCCTCAAGCAACAATGGCAGGCGCGCGGGCGCAAGTTCGCGCCGCTGGCCGCCATCGTCATGGTGCACGCGTTCGGGTTTTACATGTTCCAGTCGGGAATGCTGCGCCAGGTGTCGCACGCCATCCTGCCGCAAGTAGTCAACGTCACCTTTGTCGCGTCGCCGGAGCCGCTCAAGCCGGCCCCGCCGCCGCCCAAGACCGTGCCGGTGGTGCGCCAGGCGCCCGCCTTCATCCCGCCGATTCCGCTGGTGAACGTGGCGCAGACCGAGCCGACCATCACCGTGCCGCAGCCGCAGCCGCGCCCGAGCGAGCCGGCCGCCGTGGCCGCGCCGCCCGCCCCACCGGCACCGGCCCATGTGGCCGCGCCGTCCGCGCCGAAAACCGTGTCCGGCGTCGAATACATCCGCGCGCCGCAGCCGGTCTACCCCAGCATCTCGCGCCGCATGGGCGAGAGCGGCACCGTGATCCTGCGCGTGCTGATCGGCGAAAAAGGCCAGGCCGAGCAAGTGGTGATCCACAAGTCGTCCGGCTCCAGCAACCTCGACGAGGCCGGCCGCCAGGCCGTGCTGCGCGCCCTGTACAAGCCCAACATGGAAGACGGCAAGCCCGTGCCCGTGTACGCGCTGGTGCCGATCAACTTCCAGCTGGGCTGATCCTTCAGACGTCCAGCCTGCCCTCGACCGAGTCGTCGAGCGGCTTGCCGAGCACGGCGCCCAGCAGCATCTTGACGCTGGCCACCGCGCGGCCGTGCCGGGTATCCCAATAGTAGCCGTAGGTCGGCGCGAACTTGATCAAGGTGATGCGCGGATCGTCCTCGCCGCCGGTGAACCAGGTCTTCATCGTAAAGCTCCACAACTCCTTCAGCTTGACCGGATCGCGCAGCACCGTGGCGATGCCCTCCAGGTGCATGTACTCGGCGTTGCCGGCGCCCTGGAAGTACAGCGTGGCCGACGGCTCGGCCGCCAGCTCCAGGTTCTTCAGGCTGTCGCTGGCGCTGACAAACCACAGGTTGCCCAGCGTATCGACCTGCAAGGCGGTCATCGGCCGCGCGTCGCCGGGGCCGCCGTCCACGTCGCTGGTGCAGAAGAAGCAGCCCGGCGAACTGTCGACAAAGTCGCGGATCTTCCTGACGGCGTCCTCGCCGACCAGGTCCTGGTGATGGCTCTCACTGTTCGAGTCCATGACGGTACTCTCCGTTAGCAATGGAACCTCCATCCTACTCCTGACGCCGGCCATCCTCGGTGGGTTGCCTCACACTTCGGCCCACATGCGCAGCAGGTTGTGATAGTGGCCGGTCAGGTCCACCGCGATGGCGTCGTCGCCATGCGCGGCGCGCAGCTTCTGGATGTTCTGGTCCAGCTCGAACAACATGCCCCGCTTGGCATCGTCGCGCACCATGCTCTGGCTCCACAGGAAGGCCGCCACCCGCTCGCCGCGCGTGACTGGCGCCACCCGATGCACGCTGCTGGACGGATAGACGATCAGGTCGCCCGCCGCCAGCTTGACCTCGTGCGTGCCGTAGGCGTCGCTGACGATGAGTTCACCGCCGTCGTATTCCTCCGGCTCGCTGAGGAACAAGGTCGACGACACGTCGGCCCGCATCGCGTTGGCCGTGCCGGGCCGCGTGCGGATGGCGCCGTCGATATGCATGCCGTAATGCTCGCCGCCGGCGTAGCTGTTGAAGTAAGGCGGCAGTATGCGCAGCGGCAGCACCGCCGCGAAGAACAGCGGATGGCTGGCCAGCACCTGCGTGATGAACCCACCCAGCTCCTGCGCCAGCGGCGACAGCTCCGGCAGCTGGCGGTTGCGTTTGACCTGCGTGCTCTGCGCGCCGGCTGTGGCGCGGCCGTCCACCCACTCGGCCTGCGCCAGCCGGTGGCGGAATTCCTGCACCTGCGGCTTGGTCAGCACGGCGGGGATATGCAGCATCATGGGAACATCCTTTCAACTTGGCGATACGGGAATGTTAATTGTTTTCATTTGCGCCAACAATCTCACTCCGCCGATATTGGTACACTTTGCACGCATTGCCCCACGCGAGCACGGCGTTCGTGGCAAAATGTCAGTATTCCACCACCATTTTAGAAAGCATCCCATGAAGGGTGACCCAGAAGTTATTCGCCTGCTGAACGCTCAGCTGACCAACGAACTCACCGCCATCAACCAGTACTTCCTGCACTCGCGCATGTACCGTCACTGGGGTTTCGAGAAGATCGCGAAGAAGGAATACGAAGAATCAATCGGCGAAATGAAGCACGCCGACAAACTGATCGACCGCATCCTGATGCTGGACGGCCTGCCCAACCTGCAAGCCATGCACAAGATCATGATCGGCGAGAACACCGAGGAAATGCTCGGCTGCGACCTGAAGCTGGAAAAGGGCGCGCAGATCACCGTCAAGGAAGGCATCGCCGCCGCAGAGAAGGCCGCCGACTACGTCTCGCGCGACCTGCTGCTGATGATTTTGGAAGACACCGAAGAACACATCGACTGGCTCGAAACGCAGCTGGACCTGATCGGCAAGGTCGGCATCCAGAACTACCTGCAAAGCCAGATGCACGAAGACTAAGCCGTCCTGGCTTCCTCAGCAAGCCGCGGGTTCACAGCCTGCGGCTTTTTTATTTTCACCGCCAGTACCGCCAGCGCGCCGCACAGCATCAGGCCACCGGCCAGGCGGATCACGTTCTCCGGGTTCCCGCCCAGCAGGCTGCGGTAGTACAACGGCAGCGTGAAGATCTGGATGATCATCGGGATCACGATGAACATATTGAAGATGCCCATGTAGACGCCGGTGCGCTCCGGCGGTATGCAACCCGCCAGCATCACATACGGATTGCCCATGATGCTGGCCCACGCCAGCCCGATGCCCACCATCGGCACGAACAGCAGCGCCGGCGTATGGATCATCGGGATCGCCAGCATGCCCACGCCGGCCAGCGCCAGGCAGGCGCTGTGCGTCAGCTTGGGCCCATAACGCCGCGTGAACGGCACCAGCGCCAGCGCGCCCACGAATGCGATGAAGTTGTAGAACGCCCCGACCTGCCCCGCCAGCAGGCCGGCGTCGCGGAAGCCCTGCGAGGCCTGGTCGGTGGTGCCGTAGATGGTGGTCGACAGCGACAGCATGATGTACTGCCAATAGCAGAACATCGCATACCACTGGAACAGCTTGACCCAGGCCAGCTGCTTCATCGTCGGCGGCATCTCGCGCACCGCGCTGGCGATGTCGCCCAGCGTGTGGCGCCAGCCGGCCGGCCGCGCGCGGATCTGCGCCAGCTCCTCGCCGCTGAGCGGATGCTCGGGCGTGGTCTTCAGCGTCCACAGCACCGAGGAAATCGAGAACACCGCGCCGATCAAAAAGGCCACGATGACGATGTGCGGAATATGGCTGCCGTTGACGGCGTCCTTGTTCATCCCCATCCACACCAGCAGCGACGGCGTCAGGTAGGCCAGCGTCTGACCCAGGCCCGTGAAGGCGCTCTGCGTCAGGAAGCCGACCGAATGCTGCGCCGGATCGAGCTTGTCGCTGACGAAGGCGCGGTACGGCTCCATCGTCACATTGTTGGCCGCGTCCAGTATCCACAGCAGGCTGGCCGCCATCCACAGCGTGGGGCTGAACGGCATCGCCAGCAGGCCAAGGCTGCACAGGATGGCGCCGATCAGGAAGTACGGCGTGCGCCGTCCCCAGCGCGTGACCGTGCGGTCGCTCATCGCGCCAATCAGCGGCTGCACCAGCAGGCCGGTCATCGGCCCGGCCAGCCACAGGTAGGGCAGGCTGGCCTCGTCCGCGCCCAGGTATTTGTAGATGGGGCTCATGCTGCTCTGCTGCAGGCCGAAACTGAACTGGATGCCAAAGAAGCCGATGTTCATGTTCACGATCTGCCAGAACGACAGCCGCGGCTTCATGCGACGGCTCCGGGCATGACCGCGTCGCCGCGCCAGGCCGCGATCCACGGCCGGTAGAACGCGATATCGGCCGGCACCGCGCCGGAGATGCCGCAGATGGCGCCGGCGAAGGCGTTGGCGCGCGCCAGCGTCAGGCTGAGCGGCCACCCCTGCGACTGCCCGAACAGGAACACGGCGGAGAAGGCGTCGCCCGCGCCCACCGTGTCGACGATGCGCACCGGCGCGTGGCAGTCCTGGTTGGCGATGACCGCGCCGTCGGCGCCGAAGTACAGCGCACCGCGCTCGCCCAGCGTGACGATCAATCCCTTCAGCGTGAAGATGCGCATCAGCGCCTGGCAGGCGTCCACCATCTCGGCGCTGTCGATGGCCTTGGTGCCTGGCTTGGTGTGGGTGTACCAGCTGAACAAATCCTTCAGCTCATCCTCGTTGACCTTGACGATGTCCGCCAGGTGCAGCGACTCGAAGGCGCAGCGCTCGGTCACCTGGCCGTCGCGCACATTCAGGTCCAGGTAGCGCTGGACGTTGAACGCGGCCGATGCGTCAAGCATCGCCCGCAGCGCCGCGCGAGAGCGCTCGTGCCGCTGCGCCATGGTGCCGAAGTAGATCGTGCCCGGCGCGGCCTGTGCCAGCGCCGTCAGCGCCGGCGCGGTTTCCACGTAATCGTAGGCCTGGTCGGGCAGGATGATGAAGCGGTGGCCTTCCGCGTTACGCTCGACCACCACGCGGCCGGTGGCCTCCTGCGGATCGAGTTGCAGGCCCGCCTCGCTCATGTCGAAGCGTTCGAACTCGTTGCGCACCAGGGCGCCGTTCTTGTCCGTGCCGATGCGGGTGACCATCAGCGTCGCCACGCCGAAGGCGGCCAGATTGCGCGCGACGTTGAACGGAGCACCGCCGACAACCTGCTCGGTGATGAAATCGTCGACCAGCGCTTCGCCGAATACGGCGATGGTTTGTTGGGTCATGCTTGTCTCCACGCCCTGTTTGGGCGATTCTATATTATTCGCGTTCCAGCCAGTACATCGCGTACGGTTCCAGCACCAGCGTGCCACCCACCGCCAGCTCCGCCACGCAATCGCGCCACGCGCCTTGCAGCGCATAGCTTTGCGGCTGGCCGGAGAAGTTCATCAGCGTCAGGAAACGCTCGCCGCGCGCCAGCGCCAGCATGCCTTCCGGCGCATCGGCCAGCAGCGTGCGGGGCGCGTTGGCCGCCAGCGCATCATGCCGCCGGCGGATACGCACCAGCCTTGCCAGCGCCTGGTGCATCATGCCTGGCAAGGTGGAGACATCGTAGCGGTGCTTCCAGCGCTGCTGGTCGAACACCGGCCGTTGCAGCCAGCGGCTGTCCATCGCGTGCTGCGGGCGTTGCAGGTAGCTGTAGTCGTTCTCCATCGCCAGCTCGTCGCCCATGTACAACACCGGCAGCGCGCCGAAGCTCAGGGCCAGGCCGTGCAGCAGCAGCATGCGGCGCAATGCCAGCGCGCGTTCCTCGTCGGTGCTGGCAGACTGCAAGCCGGTCAGCGATGCGGCCATGCCGTTGCTGCCGTGCGCCGCGTTCGGATCCGTGCTCTGGAATGCCGCGCCGATGGCGTAGCTGCCCTCCGCACCGCTGAAGAAGCGTGCCACGCGCGCCAGCCGCGCCGCACTGTCGCTGCCGTCGGCCGAGGCCTCGGCGCGCAGCACGTTCCAGCCGATGTCGTCGTGGCAGCGCACATAACTAAGCCACGTCGCGGCGGCCGGCAGCGCCGGTGTGTTGCGTATCACTTCGCGCAGCACGCTGGTGCCCTGCTCAGCCAGCGCCACCCAGCCGGCCGCCATCAGGCTGCTGTGATAGGCGATGTGGCACTCGGGTGCAGCCGCACTGCCCAGGTATGCCGGCAGCTCGCGCGTCGGCACGATGGCCTCGGCCTTCAGCAACAGGCCCGGCGCGACGATATCGACAATCGCCCGCAAGGCTTGCAGCAGCTGGTGCGCCTCCGGCTGGTTCATGCTGTTGGTGCCCTCGCGCTTCCACAGGAAGGCGGTGGAATCGAGCCGGAACACTTCGATGCCGCGATTGGCCAGCCGCAGCATCGCGGCGGCCATCTCGGCGAACACCGCCGGGTTGGCGTAGTTCAGGTCCCATTGATACGGGTAGAACGTGGTCCACACCCAGCCGCCCATCGCCTCCACATGCGTGAAATTGCCCGGCGCTACCTGCGGAAACACCTGGCCCAGCGTGCGCTCGTGGCGGTCCGGCATGTCGCGGTCGGGGAACACATGGAACATCGCCCGCGCCGCCGCGTCGCCGGCCTTGGCCGCCTGCGCCCAGGCGTGATCGTCGGCCACGTGGTTCAGGATGAAGTCCGAACACAGGCTGATGCCGGCCGCGCGCAGCTGCGTGGTCAATGCATCCAGGTCGGCGTTGCTGCCCAGCGCGGGATCGACCTCGTCGAAACTGGAGACGGCGAAACCGCCGTCGTTCTCGCCCGCGCGCGGACGCAGGAACGGCAGCAGGTGCAGATAGCTGACGCCCAGTTCCCGCAGATAAGGGATCCGCGCCGCCACGCCGTTCAAGTCGCCGCCGAAGTTCTGCACGTAGGCGCAGTAACCCAGCATGCGCTGGCTGAGGAACCACTCCGGCTGCGCGGCGCGTTGCGCGTCAAGCGCCCGCAGCTCCGGCGGCCGCGCCGAATACAGCGCGCCCAGCGACTCCATCAGCTTACCCAGCCATGCATCGAAATCCGCGCGCTCGCCATACAGGCCGGCCAGCAGCCGGCGCAGCACCGGCTCCGCCGCCACCAGCCGTTGCGCAGCCTGCGGGCGCAGGTCGTCGGGCAGGACCGCCAGCAGGCGGTCCGACATTACTTTAGAAGGCATAGGACAGGCTGACTTTCGCGGCACGGCCGGTGATGGAACGGGCGGCATGGCCGTCGCCTTCGACTTCGGTGTAGCCGATCTTGTTGAACAGGTTATTCACGCTCAGCGACAACGTGGCTTTCTCGGTCACGCGGTAGTTGACGAAGGCGTTCACCACCTCATACGCCGGCAGCACGATGGTGTGCGCATCGTCGCCCCACGACTTGCCGGTGCCGATCAAGCTGGCGCCAACGGTGGCCTGGCCGAAGGTGTAGGTCGGAGCGATCTGGTACACCACCTTGGCCTGGCGGCGCGGCGTGTTGCCGATCACCGCCACATCGCCGGGCGCGGTGCCGGTGATCTTGGCATCGGTGTAGGTCATGCCGCCGGTGACGCGGAAGTCGCCCAGCGCATACGCGCCTTCCAGCTCCACGCCCTTGGCGTCATACTTGTTGGAGGTGCTGCGCTGCGTGGTCGCCTCGTAGTTGCTCTCGTCGGTCTTGGCCTGGAACAGCGTCACGAAGGTGCTCACGCCACCACTGCGCCACTTCACGCCGCCCTCGATCTGCTTGACGGTGTTGATGTTGATCGGCGCGCTGCCGTCCAGCGGAGTACCGAACAGGATGCGGTCCGCGTTGAAGGCCACGCCGTCGCTCACACGTGCAAACGCCGCCAGGCTGCTGGTGATGCGGTAGTTGCCGCCGACCGAGTACGAGTTGTGGTTGATCTTGTAGTCCACCAGCTGCTGCGTGGCCGGATCGTAGCGCAATGCGCCGCCGCTCATGGTCGCGATGTTGGCCGTGCCGCTGGCGCGCTGGCGGTCCTGGCGCACACTGGCGTCGATGTTCAGAGGACCGGTTTCATAGCCCACGTTCAGGTAAGGCGAAGTCAGTTTGTATTCCATGTCGACCGCGCGCGAGCAGCAGCCGCCGAAGGCCGGACCGACCAGGCCAGGCGTGGCGCTGGAAGTCTGCAGCAGCGCGGGCTTGTCGCCGCTGGCCTGCATCAGGTACTCGTTGAAGTTCCAGGTCAGCGCCAGCTTCTGCGTCGACAGATACAGGCCGGCGGTGGTGGTCAGCTTGGAGCCGTCGGCCAGCTTGAAGGTCTTGGCCAGCTTGGTGTCGTTGAGCGTGTTGCCCGCGTCATCGATCGAGGTGTTGAACACCACGGCGGAGAAGGCGCGGCCATTGTAGGCCTGGCCCTTGCTCGGACCCGTCGCGAACACATAGCTGCCAACCTTGCCGTTGTTGCCGGCGAAGACGCCGGTGAAGCGCCCGCTGTTGCTGGAGGTGCGGAACTTGTCGCTCAGGTTCCAGCCGTCACCCAGGTCGAACGAGCCTTCCAGGCCGATGGTGTCGCTCTTCACTTTCAGGCCGTCGTTGACGTTGGTCGACACCGGCGTGTTGTTCTTGCCCAGCGTGACATCGCGCACCCAGTACGGCGAGTAGAACGTCACCTTGCGCGGATCGATGCCGGGGATTTCCTGGATCTGCTGGTTCACCACCTGCACCGGCACCGGCAGCGCGGTCGGCGATTTGTCGTCCACGTGTTTGAACGACACGCGGATAAAGCCATTGTCCAGGTCATGCGTCAGATTGCCGCGAATCTGGCCGCCGTCCTCGGTGCTCATGCCGGTATTGCGCACGCCTTCGCCCGTGCGGTAGTTCCCGCCGATGAAGAAGCGCGTCTTGTCCGAGATCGGCGCGCCGTAGTCGAAGTCCAGGCGGGTTTCATCGTAGCCCAGGCCATGGCTGATGCCCACATGGCCGCCCTTCTCCTCGCCGGTCTTGGTGATGAAGTTGATGATGCCGCCCGGCGCGTTGGTCGCCAGCGTGGAGGCCGAACCGCCGCGCACCACTTCCAGGTGGTCCAGCGTGCCGTCGATCTTGACGAAGCTGTCCGGCGTGATGAAGTTGAAGTCACCCGATTGCAGCACCGGCAGGCCGTCTTCCTGGATCTGCACATAGCGCGCGCCGCCGGCCGAAATCGGCACGCCGCGCACGGTGATGTTGGCGTTGCCCTCGCCGCCCGACGATTCCGAGCGCACGCCCGGCACCGAGCGCAGCACCTCGGCGGCGCTTAATGGCGCGCTGTTCTTGATGGTGTCGCCTTCCAGGGTACTGATCGACACGCTGGTCTTCATCTTGGTGGAACCGCCGGAGGTGCCGGTGACGACCACGCGCTCCATGTTCAGGCCATCGGCCGGGGCGGCCGGTGCGGCCTGCTGCGCCGAGGCGCTACCCATGTGCAGGACAGCCGTTGCAACAGCGGCAGCGATGCCGCCCATTTTGAATGTGCGTTGTTCCATTGTCGTCTCCAGATATTGTCGTTTTGATCTGCCATTAAATTGAGCAGGTACGCCATTATTTCTCGGTTTTCGATTTAATGCAATCGATTGCATAACCCTGCAAAAAAAATATTTGCAGCCCTCATTGTAAGGTTCATGCAATCGGTTGCATAAATCAGACAGAACTGTTGCGGACGATCAATTGGGTAGGGATTTGCAGCGAAGGCGCCGGACGGCCGTCGACCAGCTCCAGCAGCTGGGACACCAGCGCCCGGCCGGCCTCGCGTATAGGTTGCTGCACGGTGGTCAGCGGAGGATGGAAGTAGCCGGCCAGCTCGATATCGTCGTAGCCGACCACGGCGACCTGGCGCGGCACATCGTAGCCGAGCTGGCGCAGCGTGTTAATCGAGGTCATGGCCATCAGGTCGCTGCCGGCGAAGACCGCGTCGAACGGCACGCCGCGGCGCAGCAGTTCCTGCACCGCCTCCCTGCCGCCCTCCGGCAGGAAGGACACCGACACCTGCAGCGCCGGATCGACCTGCATGCCGGCCTTGCGCAGCGCGCGGCACTGGCCCTCGTAACGCTGGCCCACCTCGGGCAGGTTGATGTCGCCGAAGAAGGCGATATGCTTGCGGCCCTGCGCGATCAGGTGCGCGGCCGCCAGCTCGCCGCCGGTGACGTTGTCGCCGCCGACGGTGCAGTACAGCTGCTGCGGCAATTGCGCGCCCCACACCACGATCGGCACATGGCGCGCGGCCAGCTGGTTAAGTTGTTCATGGTGGCGCCACTGGCCGATCAGGATGATGCCGATCACGCGGCCCGTGTCGAACGGCGCGGCCGCCGCGTCCAGCTCCTCGGCGTCCACGCGCGAGACCAGCATGTCGAAACCCAGCTCGGTGAGCGCGTCGGCCAGGCTGCCCAACATCGACAGGAAGAAGGGATCGGACAGGTGCTGGCGCGTGGCCGAGTCGTACGGGATCACCACGCCGACGGTGCGGTTCTGCTTCATGCGCAGGTTCTGCGCACCGATGTTGATGGTGTACTTGAGCGAGCGCGCCAGCTCCATGATGCGCACCCGCGTCTCTTCGCTCACCAGCTTGCTGCCGGCCAGCGCGCGCGACACGGTCGATGTCGACACGCCGGCCAACCGCGCGATGTCGGCCATCTGCAGGCGCCGCTGCTGGGCGGAGCTGTCCGCGTCGGGCGGCGTGGTCTTGGGCATGACTTAGCGCGGGACCGTGTCCTTGAACGACTGGCGTTCGGATAGCTTGTCGAGCAGGCGGGCCAGGTTGGGATGGTCGTCGCGCCAGGTGATTTCCGGGAAGCGGAACGACAGCCACGCCAGCGTGCAGCCGACCGCCACGTCGGCCAGCGAGTAATGGATGCCGGCGCAATACGGCGACTCGCCCAGCTTGTCCGACAGCGAGGCCAGGCCCAGCTGCACCTTGCGCATCTGGCGCGCCATCCACGCCTCGCTCTGCTGCTCAGGCGGACGGTGGATGCGCTCCAGGCGCACGGTGACGGCGGCGTCCAGGATGCCGTCGGCCAGCGCTTCCCAGCACTTGACGTCCGCGCGGTCGCGGCCGTTCGGCGGCAGCAGCTTGCAAACCGGCGTCAGCGTATCGAGATACTCGACCATGACGCGCGAGTCGATCAGGACGTCGCCATCCTCCATCACCAGGCTGGGCACTTTACCCAGTGGATTCAGCTTGTCGATGGTGGTGTCCGCGGCCCACACATCTTCCAATTCGAACTGGTAATCCAGCTTTTTTTCCGCCAGGACGACACGAACTTTGCGGACATAAGGACTGGCGAGGGAACCGATGAGTTTCATAGAGGCTTAGAGTGGAAGATCAGACAACAGTATAACATCGCCGGCCAATGGTAAAATCTACCTTTGCGCAATTTTAACCCTGCCTCCTTCCCATCATGACCACTACTCCTTACTCCACGCTGTCGGCGCTGTCGCCGCTGGACGGCCGCTACGCCGGTAAAACCGACCTGCTGCGTCCCATCCTGTCCGAATCGGGCTTCATGCACCACCGCGTCAAAGTAGAAATCTCCTGGCTGCAAGCGTTGTCGCTGGCCGGTTTCGCTGAAATCAAGCCGTTCTCGGCCGCGGGCACCGCCCTGCTGGACAAGATCGCCAACGAGTTCACCGAACAGGACGCCGCCCGCATCAAGGAAATCGAAGCCGTCACCAACCACGACGTCAAGGCCGTGGAGTACTGGTTGAAGGAGCAGGTCAAGGACGTGCCGGAACTGGTGGCCGCGTCGGAGTTCATCCACTTCGCCTGCACCTCGGAAGACATCAACAACACCTCGCACGGCATGATGCTCAAGGCCGCCCGCGACAGCGTCATGCTGCCGTCGCTGACCAAGGTCATCGCCCGCCTGAAGGAAATCGCCATCGACAACGCCGACGTGCCGATGCTCTCGCGCACCCACGGCCAGACCGCCAGCCCGACCACCCTGGGCAAGGAAATGGCCAACGTCGTGGCCCGCCTGCAGCGCGCCATCAAGCGCATCGAACAGGTTGAAATCCTGGGCAAGATGAACGGCGCGGTCGGCAACTACAACGCCCACCTGTCGGCCTACCCATCGTTCGACTGGGCTTCGTTCTCCAAGAACGTGATTGAACAGCGCCTGGGCCTGGTGTTCAACCCGTACACCATCCAGATCGAACCGCACGACTACATGGCCGAACTGTTCGACGCCTTCGCCCGCGCCAACACCATCCTGCTGGACCTGAACCGCGACATCTGGAGCTACGTCTCGCTGGGCTACTTCAAGCAGAAGACCAAAGCCGGCGAGATCGGCTCGTCGACCATGCCGCACAAGGTCAACCCGATCGACTTCGAAAACTCCGAGGGCAACCTGGGCCTGGCCAACGCCGTGCTCAAGCACCTGTCGGAGAAGCTGCCAGTCTCGCGCATGCAGCGCGACCTGACCGATTCGACCGTGCTGCGCAACATCGGCGTCGGCCTGGGCTACACGCTGCTGGCCTACGACAGCTGCCTGCGCGGCCTGAACAAGCTGGAAGTGAACCACGCCCGCCTGGCGGCCGACCTGGACGCCAACTGGGAAGTGCTGGCCGAGCCGGTGCAAACCGTGATGCGCCGCTACGGCATCGAGAACCCGTACGAGCAGCTGAAAGAGCTGACGCGCGGCAAAGGCATCTCGAAGGACGCGCTGCGCGACTTCATCACCGGCCTGGCGATTCCGCAGGACGCCAAGGACCTGCTGCTGGCCATGACCCCGGCCAACTACATCGGCATCGCGACGTCTCTGGCAAAAGCCATCTAAGCAATCCCGTCAAACTGTTTTACACTAGCCCCCGCCGACAATTGTCCCGGGGGCTTTTTTTCGCCTGTCCAGCACGCATTGCATTTCTTTGGTATATTAGTCCTAACACGTACTATTTTTCTGGAGCTAACGCTTATGCAACGCTATACCAAAACGGCCATATTGCTGCACTGGCTGACCGCCCTGCTGATCATCGCCGCCTTCTTCCTCGGCCTGACCATGGTGGACATCCACGGCATCACGCCCACCAAGCTCAAGTACTACTCCTGGCACAAATGGCTGGGCGTGACGGTGCTGGGCGTGGCCGCCATCCGCCTGCTGTGGCGCAAGGCCAATACTCCGCCGCCGCCGCTGGCCAGCATCCCGGCTTGGCAGCACAAGGTGGCGGACGGCATGCACTACCTGCTGTACTTCTTCATCTTCGCGGTGCCGGTCTCCGGCTACCTGTACACGTACGCGGCTGGCGTGCCGGTGGTGTACCTGGGCCTGTTCCAGCTGCCGGCCCTCATCGAGCCGAACGCCGAGCTTAAGCCGATCTTAAAAACCGTTCACTATGTTCTGACCATGACGATGGCCGCCGCCGTCGTGGCGCACGCGCTTGCCGCGTTCAAGCATCACTTCATCGACCGCGACGCCACGCTCAAACGCATGCTGCCGTAACCCCCACCCACATCACCGGAGCCCCTATGAAAACCATGAAAAAACTCGCCCTCGTCTCGATGATGGGTATCGCCCTGGCCGCCAGCGCCGCCGCGCTGAAGACCGATCCGTCCAAGTCCACCGTATCGGCCGTGTTCAAGCAGATGAACGTGCCGGTCGAATCCAAGTTCAAGAAATACACCGTCGCCATCGACTACGACGCGGCCAAGCCGGACGCCTCCAAGGCCACCGTTGAAGTCGAGACGGCCAGCCTGGACGTGGGCGACGCCGACATGAACAAGGAAGTGGCGAAGAAGGAATGGTTCAACTCGGCCCAGTTCCCGAAAGCGACCTTCGTCTCGACCGCGATCAAGAGCGCCGGCGCGGGCAAGCTCAACGTCACAGGCAAGCTGACCATCAAAGGCAAGACCGCCGACATCAGCTTCCCGCTGACGGTCAAGGCGGACGGCGGCAAGCAAGTGTTTGAAGGCGCGCTGCCGATCAAACGCCTGGCCTACAACATCGGCGAAGGCGAATGGAAAGACACCGGCATGGTGGCCGATGAAGTGACCATCAAGTTCCACGTCGTCGCGCAATAATTTTTACACCGGAGACCGTTAGATGAAACTGCAAATCCTGATCGCCACCCTGCTGGCCGCCTCGGCCACGTCCGCCATCGCCGCCACCTACAACATCGACCCGACGCACACCTACCCGAGCTTCGAGGCCGACCACATGGGCCTGTCGGTCTGGCGCGGCAAGTTCGACAAGACCAGCGGCACCGTGACGATGGACCGCGCCGCCAAGACCGGCGCGCTGGACATCGCCATCGCCGCCGACTCGATCGACTTCGGCATGGAGAAGATGAACAGCCACGCCAAGACGGCCGACATGTTCAACGTCGAGAAATTCCCGACCATCACCTACAAGAGCAAGTCGTTCAAGTTCGAGGGTGACAAGCTGGTCGGCGTGGATGGCGAGCTGACGCTGCTGGGCGTGACCAAGCCGGTGGCGCTGAAGGTGGACAAGTTCAACTGCATCATGCACCCGCGCTACAAGCGAGAAGTGTGCGGCGCCAACGCCGTGGCCGAGTTCAAGCGCACCGATTTCGGCCTGAACTACGGCACCCCGGCCTTCGCCCCGGAAGTCAAACTGGCGATCCAGATCGAAGCCATCAAGGCCGATTAACTTTCGTAAACTTTGGGGTCAAGTCTGACATTCGGACACAAGCTCGGCCGTAGCATTGTCGCTACGGCAGAGCTCGTGTCCGAATGTCAGACTTGACCCCAATTTTTTGAGCGCATTTTTTATTGCTATACTCCCGTCGTTGTTCCCTTTACCACCACTTCAACAACGACAAAAATGCACAAATCACTGATCGCGCTCGCCATCCTGAGCACCGCAGCCCAAGCCGATGAAGGCATGTGGATGCCGCAACAGCTGCCACAAGTAGCCAAGCAACTGAAGGCCGCCGGCCTGAAACTCGACCCCGCCAACCTGACCAAACTGACCGAGTTCCCGATGGGCGCCATCGTCAGCCTGGGCGGCTGCTCGGCTTCCTTCGTGTCGCCGCAAGGCCTGGTCGCCACCAACCACCACTGCGTCTACGGCAGCGTGGCGCACAATTCCACACCGGAACGCGACCTGCTGGCCAATGGCTTCCTGGCCCACAGCTTTGCCGAGGAACTGCCGGCCGCCCCAGGCAGCCGCATCTTCGTGACCAAGGCCGTCACCAACGTCAGCAAGCAAGTGGTCACCGCCGATGTCGCCAAACTGAGCGGCAAGAAGCGCAGCGACGCCATCGAGAAGAACCAGAAAGCCATCCAGGCCGAATGCGAAAAGGACGAGGGCCACCGCTGCACCGTGTCGTCCTACTACGGCGGCCTGGAGTACTACCTGATCAAGCAACTGGAAATCCGCGACGTGCGCCTGGTGCACGCGCCACCGGCCGGCGTGGGCAAGTTCGGCGGCGACACCGACAACTGGATGTGGCCGCGCCACACCGGCGACTACGGCTTCTACCGCGCCTACGTCAGCAAGGACGGCAAGGCCGCCGACTTCAGCAAGGACAACGTCCCCTACATTCCGCAGCACTACCTGAAGCTGGCCAAGGAAGGCGTGAAGGAAGGCGACTTCGTCATGGTGCTGGGCTACCCGGGCCGCACCAACCGCCACCGCCTGCCGTCGGAAGTGGCTTACACCTTCGACTGGAGCTACCCGGCCTTCGTCAAGACCTCGGCGGAAAACCTGGCCATCATCGCCGACGCCACCAAGGACAACAAGGACACCGCGCTGAAATACGCGTCGCAGGTCGCCAGCATCAATAACTACTACAAGAACCGCCAGGGCATGCTGGACTCCTATGCCGGCAGCGATATGCTGCAGCGTAAAACCGCCGAGCACGAAGCGCTGAAGACCTGGATCAACGCCACCCCGGCCCGCAAGGCCGAATACGCCGGCGACATCGAGCTGGTGGAAAAGCTGATCGCCCAGCGCGACGCCGAAACCAAGCGCGACTACTTCCTGGCCTCGTCCAAGCCGCGCCTGCTCAACACTGCGCGCATGCTGTACCGCCTGGCCAACGAGAACACCAAGCCTGACGCCGAGCGCAAGTCCGGCTACCAGGTCCGCGACGTGCCGCGCATCAAATCGTCGGTCGCCGCCTTGGTGCGCAACTACGACGAGAAGGTCGACAAGGCGCTGGTGATCAACAGCCTGGCTAAATACGCGGCCCAGCCGGCGGCCCAGCGCAACGCCAGCTTCGACGCCATCTTCGGCATCAAGGACGGCATGAGCAAGGCCGACCTGCAAGCCGTGCTGGACGCGATGTACGCCGGCAGCAAGCTGGGCGACGCCGCCGAGCGCGCCAGCTGGATCGGCAAGACGCCGGCAGAGTTCAAGGCCAGCAACGACGCCTTCATCAAGACCGCCGTCGCCATGTACGACATGGACATGAAAAACGAAGCGGATGAAGAGGAACTGGGCGGCAAGCTGCAGCAAGCCTACGCCAACTACATGAAGGCCAAGATCGCCTTCATGCAGAGCAAGGGCCAGGCGGTCTACCCTGACGCCAACAGCACCCTGCGCGTGACCTTCGGCCAGATCGCCGGCCGCGACCACGGCGCCGACGGCACCACCTGGAAGGCCTTCACCACGGTCGAAGGCGTGGCCGCCAAGGCCACCGGCGTGGGCGAGTTCAACGCGCCGAAAGCCCAGCTGGCCGCGATCAAGGCCAAGGACTTCGGCAAGTACGTCGATCCGAAACTGAAATCGGTGCCGGTCGCCTTCCTGGCCACGCTGGACATCACCGGCGGCAACTCCGGCTCGGCCGCGCTGAACGCCAAGGGCGAGTGGATCGGCCTGGCCTTCGACGGCACGCTGGATTCCATCATCTCGGACTGGGACTTCAACAAGGCCAACACCCGCGACATCCAGGTCGACCTGCGCTACATCCTGTGGAACATGAAGCACGTCGACCACGCCGACAACCTGCTGAAGGAAATGCACGCGGAATAAGCCTCCCCGCGTCACCGACGAAACCACGCCCCGGCAACGCGGCGTGGTTTTTTTCATGGATCGGTTACATTAAGGCCTTCCCACAACCGTGTTCAGGAGAAGTCATGGCCGCGAAAAAAGTCGCCGTAGTGATCGGCAGTCTGCGCAAGGATTCGCTCAACCGCAAGTTCGCCCACGAACTGATCGCGCTGGCGCCGCCGTCGTTGCAGATGGAGATCGTCGAGATCGGCGAACTGCCGCTGTACAACCAGGACCTGGAGGAAAACGGCGCCACCGCGCCGCAGACCTGGACCCACTTCCGCCAGCGCATGAAGGAAGCGCAGGCCGCGCTGTTCGTCACGCCGGAATACAACCGCTCGGTGCCGGCGCCGCTGAAGAACGCCATCGACGTCGGCTCGCGCCCTTACGGCAGCAGCATCTGGAGCGGCAAGCCGGCCGCCATCGTCAGCGTCTCGCCGGGCGCGACGGGCGGCTTCGGCTCGAACCACCACCTGCGCCAGTCAATGGTGTTCCTCGACATGCCGCTGTTGCAGCAGCCCGAAGCCTACATCGGCGGCGCCGCCAAGCTGCTCGGCGACGACGGCAAGTTGAACAACGACAGCACCCGGGAGTTCCTGCAAAAGTTCATGGCCGCCTTCGCCGCCTGGGTGGACACCAACGCCAAAGCCTGATCAGCGCTTGATCGCCTTGAAGGCGTGGCCGGCCTCGGTCAGCGCGGCCGGCCTGGCGGCGGCTCCGGCCGCCGGCGGCGCCGCGCGTTGCAGCGCCAGCAGCAGCGGCGCATTCCGGTCCGGCAGCAGCGCCAGGTCCGCGCCCGGCAGGCGCTGGGCCAGCACGCCCGCCGCGTCCGCGCCCACCGGCTCGCAACTGACGTACAGCCGGTACGACGCCCAGCTGTTGCCTACCTCCAGCATGAACCCCGCCACGTTCACCGAACCTGGCGGACCGGGCAGCGCCGTCACGCGCAGCCGCGTCTTGCCCTTGCGCAGATGCAGCGCGTCCCAGGTCTGCATCGGATAGAACTGCGGCGGCCGCAGCACCGACTTGGCCGACGCCAGCCCGGCGGCGACCGGCTCCACCACGATCACCGGCAGCTTACCCAGCGATGCCAGCGGCGCCACCCCGCCGTAGCGGCCGCTGCTGGCAGGCGTCACCAGCAGCAGGTCGGCCGCCGGCCACCGGCGTGCCGCCTCGGCGCTATAGGCGTCCGCATCGGCGCCCACGGTCAGGATGGTCAGGCCCTGGAAGCGGATCAGCGCCAGCCCCTTGCCCGCCAGTTGCACCCGCCCCGGCGCGGTTGGCGCCGCCTGCGCCGCGCCCTCCAGCTCGATCACGTAGCGCGGCCCGATCTGCGCCAGCCCCACCCTGCACCCCAGCGCCAGCAGCACCAGCACGATCACCGCGCGCCATCCGTAACGGTTGCCCATCGCTTTCTCCCGGTCAAGTTCCAGTTCTCCAGTAGACCACCAGCCGCATAAGGTTTTCTTGAAGCAACTCAATACGTGCGCCGGACCGGGCCGGCGCCGCTCAAAAATCGGGCACGAATGATACAATTCCGCCCTCGGCAGTGCGTTGCAGTGCTTACCAAGCGCGACGTGCCCTCCCCCAACTCCCTCTGAGATCCAGACCGCCATGCACCCAGACATGCCCACGCCTTACGAACAAGGCAATCAAAACCAGACCACCCTGTGGAGCGAGTGCATCGCCTTCTACCAGGAGCTGGCGCAACGCTTCCCGCAGGTGCTGCGTTTTGAGCAGATCGGCACCTCCGACGGCGGCATCCCGGTGCATGCGGGCGTAGTCAGCGCGGACGGCGTGTTCGACCGCGCGCAAATCAAGGCCGAAGGCCGCACCGTCTTCTTCAACAACAACGGCATCCACCCCGGCGAACCCGAAGGCGTGGACGCCTGCATGGCCATCGTGCGCGACCTGTGCTTCGATCCGGCCCGCCTCGCCGCGCTGGGCAAGACCGTGCTGCTGTTCGTCCCGCTGTACAACGTCGACGGCGCACTCAACCGCGCCAACACCTCGCGCGTCAACCAGGACGGCCCGGAGCAGTTCGGCTTCCGCGGCAACAGCCGCCACCTGGACCTCAATCGCGACTTCATCAAGTGCGACACGCTCAACGCGCAGCTGTTCAACCAGCTCGTCACCAGCTGGGATCCGGACGTGATGGTGGACACCCACACCTCCAACGGCGCCGACTATCCGTACACAATGACGCTGATCCACACGCAGGCGGACAAGCTGGGCTACGGCCTCGGCCCCTTCCTGCGCGAGACCATGCTGCCGCACATCTACGCGCAGATGGAAGCGAAAGGCTGGCCGACCTGCCCCTACGTCAACCCGGTGCAGGACACGCCGGACGACGGCATCGCCGAATTCCTGGAAGTGCCGCGCTTCTCGACCGGCTTCGCGGCGCTGCACCACGTGATCGGCTTCATGCCCGAGACGCACATGCTCAAGCCCTTCAAGGACCGCTACGAATCGATGCGCGCGCTGCTGGACGTGACCATGGCCTTCACCGTCTCGCACGGTGAGCAGATCCGCAAGCTGCGCGCCGACGCGCGCGAGCAGGCCGCCAACGCCAAGGAGTGGACCGTGAGCTGGAAGATGGACGAAGCCAATCCGTCGACCTTCCGCTTCAAGGGCTACGCGGCCAAGCGCAGCCCAAGCCTGCTGGGCGACTACGTCCGCCTGTCCTACGACCGCAGCCAGCCATGGGAAAAGGACATCGCCTACTACAACAGCTTCGTGCCGTCGGCCACCGTGCGCGCACCGAAAGGCTACGTGGTCCCGCAAGCCTGGCGCGAAGTCATCGAGCGCCTGCAATGGAACGGCGTGGAGATGGCGCGCTTCGACGAAGCCTCCACCTTCGAGGCGCAGTACTACCACATCGCCTCCGTCACCTCGCGCCCGAACGCCTACGAAGGCCATATGTACCACGACGAGGTGGAACTGGAAGCGCGCACCGGCAGCTTCACCGTGCAGCCGGGCGACTACTTCATCCCGCTCAAGCAGGCCAACGCCCGCTACGCCGTCGAGACGCTGGAACCGCAAGGCCACGACTCCTTCTTCCGCTGGGGTTTCTTCAACAGCGTGCTGGAGAAAAAAGAAGCCTACTCCGACTACGTGTTCGAAGACCTGGCGCTGGAGATGCTGGAAACCGAGCCTGAACTGAAGGCGAAATTCGAACAATGGAAGGCCGCCAATCCGGCGCTGCTGACCAACCAGGACAAGGTCCTCGGCTTCATCTTCGAAAACGGCAAGCGCCACGCGGAGCCGGAATGGCGCCGCTATCCGGTACTGTCCGTCCTCTAAATACTGCACCAACCCGCATCACCCCATGCGCGCGGCGGCGATCCCGCGGCGCGCATGCTAGCTGCCCACAAGGCCATAGCCCATGCATTACGCACTAAACCTGCGCACGTTTTTCTACAGCCATTACTTTTACCTGGGCCTGCGCTTCGCAGCGGGCCTGGTCGGCGTCACCCTGATCACGCTGCAATTCGCCGGCCTGTCCACCGCCATGACGGTGTGCATCGGCGCGCTCTGCACCGCGCTGATGGACATGCCCAGCCCCCTGCGCCACAAGTTCAACGAGATGAGCGCCTCGGTGCTGCTGTGCAGCGCCGTCACGCTGTTGATCAGCCTGTGCGCGCCGGTGCATTGGCTGCTGATGACGATGCTGGTGGCGATCAGCTTCCTGGCCTGCATGATGGTCGTCTACGGCAAGAAGTCGATGCCGCTGCAACTGGCCACGCTGTTCATCATGACCATGTCGATGGAACACGACATGACGGCGCGCGAGTCCTTCATCCACACCGGCCTGTTCACCTTGGGCGCCGTGGCCTACCTGGCCTACGCCATGGGCATCTCGTGGATACTGCGCCACCGCATCAAGCAGCAGGTGCTGGCCGAGGCGCTGTTCGAGCTGGCGGCCTACATCGACATCAAGGCCGACTTCTACGACACGCGCTACAACCTCACCGAGCAATTCAACAAGCTGGTACGCCACCAAAGCCTGCTGGCCGACCGCCAGCAAGCCTCGCGCGACCTGATACTGCGCAGCCACCAGAACAGCAAGGACGCCATCGTCGTACAGACCCACGTCTGCATGCTGGACCTGTATGAGCTGGTGCTGTCCACCCACACCGACTACGCGCAGCTGCGCGTGCACCTGGCCGATTCGCCGGTGCTCAAGACGCTGCACGACCTGGCCTACAAGGCGGCGCGCGATATCGAATCGGTGGCCTACGACGTCACGCGCAAGAAGGCGTCCTACCCGGAGATCAGCTACGAGCCGGAACTGGCCGCCATCGAGGCGGAGCTTGCGGCCCTGCAGCGGCGCGTGGACGAGGGCAAGCCGGTACAGGAGGCGCTGGCCGTGCTGCGCGCGCAGCGCAACAAGATCCGCGCCATCATCAAGATGATCGGTGAGCTGCACCAGGCCAGCCAGAAGGCCTACGACACCACGCCGTTCTGGGTCGACGCCGACATGGGGCCCTTCCTGTCGCAGCAGAAGTACGAGCTGCGCATGATCCTGTCGCACCTGCGCTTCGATTCGCCGATCTTCCGCTTCTCGCTGCGGGTGGCGATGGCGATCTCGGTCGGCCTGGCGGTGGCTGCGTGGCTGCCGTACGCGGCGCACAGCTACTGGATCGTGCTCACCATCGTCATCATCCTCAAGCCCAGCTTCAGCATGACCAAGCAGCGCCGCAGCGACCGCATCGTCGGCACCATCATCGGCTGCGTGATCACGGCGCTGATCATCAAGTACCTGAACTATCCGGCGGCGATCCTCGGCTTCCTGATTTTGTCGACGGTGGCCACGCCGACCTTCATCTACGTGCGCTACCGCTACGCGGCCATCGCGGTCAGCATCATGATCCTGCTGCAGATGCACCTGATCGCGCCGGGCAACCATGACCTGATCGTCGAGCGGCTGATCGACACCTTCATCGGCGCGGCGGTGGCGACCGCGTTCAGCTTCGTGCTGGCGACCTGGGAATACCAGACCCTGCCCCGCCTGATCCGCGAGGTGCTGGACGTGAACCTGCGCTACATGCAGGCCAGCTTCGATCTTCTGCAGGGCAAAGGCAAGGACGATTTCGCGTATCGCATCGAGCGCAAGCGCCTGATGGACAGCCTGGCCGCGCTCAGCTCCGCGCTGGTGCGCATGCTCGACGAGCCGGCCCGCAAGCAGCGCGCGGTGGAGGACATCAACCTGTTCATCGTGCAGAACTACCTGCTGGTGGCGCACGTGGCCGCGCTGCGCGCCATCCTGCGCCGCCACGTGAAGGAGCTGCCGACGGAGCCGGTCAACGCCATGCTGCGCGAGAGCCATGAGCAGGTCATGCACACATTGACGCAGGCGCTGGCGCCGCAAACCGCAGGCGCTCCGCCGGCGGCTGCGGCGACGGCCACCGCGCCTGCCGCCATCGATGATGCCGGCGTGCCGTGGTCCGGCTGGCCGCTGGTGCAACGCCGCATTCGCCTGCTGCAGGCGGACGCCCTCAAGATCATCGTCCACAGCGAAGCCATTGTCCGCGACGTGGCCTGATCCGGCCCTGCGCCAGCAGCTCTGGCGCAGGCCTGTTAAGATGGATGGATGAGCGCTACCTCCCCGCCTTCCTTCAGCACCCGCGACCTGATCTCCGCCCTGTTCGTAGTCCTCATCTGGGGCACCAACTTCGTCGCGATGAAGGTCGGCCTGCGCCACCTCACACCGTTCCAGATGGGCGCCGCCCGCTACGTGTTCGCCGTGCTGCCGCTGATCCTGTTCATCCGCCCGCCCAAGCTGCCGGCGAAATGGATCATCGCCTACGGCTTGTGCCAGGGCGTCGGCCAATTCGGCCTGCTGTTCCTGTCGCTGCGGATCGGCATGTCGGCAGCACTGGCCTCCGTCATCCTGCAAACGCAAGTCTTCTTCACCGCCTTCTTTGGTTTCGCGCTGCTGCACGAACGCGCCAGCCGCCAGCTGCAAGCGGGCCTGCTGCTGGCCGCAGTGGGCCTGGTGTGCTTCGGCATGAACTACGTGCAGCCCGGCCACGCGGGCGGCACCACCGCCGGCGGCTTCGTGCTATGCCTGGCCGCCGCCGCGATGTGGGCGGCGTCGAACATCGTCGTGCGCCGTGCGCAGCAGGCCACGCCGCAGTTCGATGTGGTGGGGTTCATGGTCTGGTGCAGCCTGGTGCCGATACTGCCGTTCATCTGCCTGTCGCTGGCATTCGACGATCCGGCCACGCGCTGGAGCTGGACCAGCGCGCCATTGGACACCTGGATCTCGGCGGCCTACCTGGGCTGGATGGCGACCATCCTCGGCTACGCCATGTGGACACGTTTGCTCAAGCGCCATCCGGTCAACCGCGTGGCGCCTTTCAGCCTTGGCGTGCCGGTGGTCGGCATCAGCGCCGGCATGATCGCGCTGGGCGACGTCATCACCGGCTGGCAGTGGGCCGGCATCGCGCTGATCGTCGCCTCGCTGATCTGCACCATGTTCGGCGGACGCTGGTTGGGCCGCCGCGGCTAATCAGGCGAAGCAGACCCGGTTGCGGCCCGTCTGCTTGGCGCGGTACAGCAGCGCGTCGGCCTTTTGCAGCATTGCTTCCGCGGTGCCTGCAGCCAGGTCGGCGTACACACCCATGCTCATCGTGACCTTCAGGTCGGGATGCACCTCATGCCACGGGAAGCCTTCGATCAGGTTGCGCAGCTTGTCGCACAGCGCGGCGGCTTGCGGCAGTTCGGTCTCCGGGAAGGCGATCACGAATTCCTCGCCGCCGTAGCGCGCCACCAGATCGCTCAGGCGCATATGGCTGCGCAGGATCTCGCCCACCTGGCGCAGCACCGCGTCGCCGGTGGCGTGCGAGAACTGGTCGTTGATGCGCTTGAAGAAATCGATATCGCCGATCACCATGCTCAATGGCCGCTTGTGGCGCACCGCATGGCTGAACAGCGTGGTCGCATGCTCGTCGAAGTGGCGGCGGTTATGCAGCTTGGTCAACGCGTCGCGCACACTCAGTTCGCGCATCTGCTCCGCTTGCGCCAGGATGGTCTGGTGGGTGGCCTTCAGCTCCTCGTGCGAGTGCGCCAGCTGCTCGCTCATGTCGTTGAAGGCGCTGGCCAGCGCCGCCACTTCATCCTTGCCCTCCACCGGCACCCGCTGCAGCAACGAACCGCCGTGCATGGCACGCACCGCGTCGGTCAGGTGACTGAGCTTGCGGCTCAAGCCTCGGCTTAACAAGACGCCCAGCAGCACCGCCAGCGCCGCCGCGCCGGTCACGCCGGCCAGCAGCGCTTCGCGCATCGCGTCCATGTACTGCATTTCCTGTTTGCTGGGCGTGAAAATGCCTTCCGGTGAAATGTAGGCGGCCACCCGATCGCCCACCTTGACGGCGCGCGCATCCTTGCGGGCGGATTCCGGCAACAGCTCACCGCGCCGGTACACGCCGGCCCCCAACAGCACACGGTAATCCTGGTCGGCGACAATGAAGTGATATGGGGGCTCGCCGTTGCCGCGACGCGGCGGCGGCGGACGGTCGTCGCGGCGCGCAGGCTCTTCGCCCTGTGGCGGCCCCGGACGGTCTTCGCCTGGCCGTGGCCCTGGGCGATCCTCACCACCCTGCGGCGGTCCCTGACGATCTTCACCATCCTGCTCTGGTGGCGGCGGCCGGCTGCCTTGCGCATCCCGCCGGCTGTGCATGAACTCATCAAAGCCCTCCTGGCCGCCGGCGGCCTGCCAGCTGCCGTACTTTTGCAGGTAAGCGCTCATGCCTTCGTAAAAGGTGTCGGCGGCGTGCTGGCGGCGGATCACATCGACCTTCTTGGTCATGCCCACGTAGGCCAGGCCGCCCACCATTGCCACCGCTGCCAATCCGGTCAGCAGCAAGGCCAGCATGAATTTCGTGCGCAGGGACATCGGAGCTCCATCAAATTATTGCCAGTTGGACAGCAATCATACCTGATGGACGCCCCGCCGTAAAAAATCCGCCCTTAAAAAGTTACTCTTAAGAACGCATTCTTCATAGGGAAAATCGCCAGTTATATTGAATTATTATGGCCAGTATCACAAATCAAAAGTTTATTTATTACTGAAAGACGCGCATACTGCACTGCAACAAACAAACATTTAAAGGAGCTTGCCATGAGCGCATCGAACAACCTGACTTACACCGACTTCGCCACCCCTGGCTATGCCAGCAATGTTGCCGCCGCAGCGCGCCAGCTGGTTGCCGCACTGTTCGCCGTCAAGCCACGTCCAGCCGTTGTGGCGGACGAAGTTGTCTCGCCGCGCCAGAAAGCCTCCGCCGCCGCCTGGCTGAACAGCATGGCCAATGACTGCGAACGTCATTCCCCCAGCCTGTCCGCCGAACTGCGCTTCCTGGCCTCGCGCGGCTAATTGAACCGAATTTAACTTCCTGGAGATCACCATGTTGACCATCATCGAAAACCTGCCTGCCGCCATCGCCCTGTCGGGCCTCGTACTGCGCCTCTACCTGGGCGCAAATCCAGGCAAAGAAGAAGCGTAAGCTGCCGCACCAAACAAAAAGCCCCGGTTACGCGCAAGCGGCCGGGGCTTTTTTAACGTCGCGAGGTTTTACGCGGCGTGATTCAATCGCGAATTGCGCATGCCGTACAAGAAGTAGGTCAGCACCGCCGCGCTCATCCAGATGACGAAGATGGTGTAGGTCGTCATCGACAGGCCGAACATCAGGTACAGGCAGGCGGCGATGCTCAAGCCCGGCACCACGTACGGGCCGAATGGCACGCGGAAGCCCTTGGTGCCCTTGCCGTTTTCCTTCTTGCGCATCACCGGCACCGCCAGCGACACCACGATGAAGGCCGTCAGCGTCCCCATGCTGACCATATCCCACAGGAAGGTCGCGTCCACGAAACCGGCCACCAGGCCGACCACGATGCAGACGATCAGCGTGTTATGCACCGGCGACGCCGTGCGCGGGTTCACCTTCTGGAACGACTTGGAAATCAGGCCGTCTTTCGAGATCGCGTACAGGATGCGGGTCTGGCCGTAGATCGTCACCAGCGTCACGCTGAACACCGAGATCACCGCGCCCGCCGCCAGCACCAGCGCCGGCCAGGTCTTGCCGGTTACGTTCTGCAAGATCACGGCCAGGCCGGCTTCCTGCCCGGCGAACTTGTAGGCCGGCTGCGCGCCCATGGCCGCCACGGCCACCAGCAGGTAGAACAAGGTGACGATGCCCAGCGCCGCCAGGATGCCGATCGGCACGTTGCGCTTGGGGTCGCGCACTTCCTCGCCGGCGGTGGCCACGGTGTCCAGTCCGATGAAGGAGAAGAACACGGTGGCCGCTGCGGCCGTCACGCCGGTCATGCCGGTGATGTGGGCGCCGTTGTCCGGGCTGAAGAATGGGTGGAAATTGTTTATATCAAATCCCGAGAACGCGATCGCCACGAAGAAGATCAGGATCGCCAGCTTGATCATTACCATGATGGCGTTGGTGGTGGCCGATTCCTTGGTGCCGCGTATCAGCAGCAGGCAGCACAGGCCGACCAGCAGCACCGGCGGCAGGTTGATATGCCCGGCGTGGATCTCCATGCCCTTGGGCGTGGACACGATCATCGGCGAGCGCAGCGCCTCGGGAATATGCCAGCCGAAGGCGTTGTTGAGGAAGTTGTTCAGGTAGTCGGACCAGCCGATCGCCGTGGCGCTGGCCGCCAACCCGTATTCAAGCAGCAGGCAGGCCGCCATGATGAAGGCCAGGAACTCGCCGACGGTGGCGTACGCGAACGAGTACGACGAGCCGGAGGCCGGAATGCGGAACGACAATTCGGCATAGCACAGCGCGGTCAGGCCGGCGGTGATGGCGGCGAACAGGAAGGACAGGATCACGGAGGGCCCGGCTTTTGGCACGGCCTCCACCATCGTGAAGAAGATACCGGTGCCGATCGTGGCGCCGACACCGATCATCGTCAAGGGGAACAAGCCTATGGAGCGGTGCAGGCTGTTGCTACTGGTAGGAGCAGGTTCTACTTGGTTGTCGACCGGCTTGATACGGGTCAGTTTCTGGACCAACGTTTGGTTCACAGGTAATCCTTGTGGGAGATATGTACGGGCAAAAAAACTAAGCGATTATAGGGCCTTCCGGCCCATCGCAATACAGTAATTTTGTGTTAGAAAAACAACTTGGACGCCAGGCGGGACAAGGGCTCCGTTACAGTTGCTTACTTTTGATACAGCGGGATGTATAGATTGGAAATTGTTGTCAAGCTACTCTAGGCTCAAGTGTTACATCCAGCCAATAAGGAGACCATCATGCCTATCCAAAAGATCCCCACCGTATCCCGGCGTATCCATCCTGCCGTCGCGGGCGCCGCCGTTGTTTTGCTGGGCCTGGCGGGCACCTTGGCGACCTGGCTGGTGCGCGGTTAAGCGTACGCCCCGAGGTAGTCGCGCTTGCCGACCGGGACGCCCTGGTTGCGCAGGATGTCGTGGGCGGTGGCGATGTGGAAGAAGAAGTTCGGCAACGCGAACGTCAGCAGGTAATCGTCCCCTTTGAACTCCGGCTGGAACGAACCAAAATTAAGTTTGATCGCGCGCGCCTCGCTGCCGGCGAAATCGCTTTCGGCGACGCTGTCCAGATAGGCGATGGTGTCGGCGATCCGCTGCTGCAATTGGGCAAACGAGGTCTCGTTGTCTTCAAACTTGGGCGCGGGCACGCCGCTCAGGCGCTCCACCGACAATTTCGACGTATCGCTGGCGCGCTGCACCTGCGCCGACAGCGGCAACATATCGTCCGCCAGCCGCGCGGAGATCAGCGCATCCGGCACCGAGCCATGCTGCTCGGCATAGGCTTCCGCCTTCCCCAGCAAGTCCGACAACACCTTCAAGCCACGCACAAACACGGGCACCGACACCCGATGCATCGATAACGACATCGCGAACTCCAATGGGTAAGGAAGAGCTTGTGAGTGTAACGCAAGCCTAGCCAATCCGCAGCGCCAATGAACCGATCAAGCCAACTGATCGACGTTGCTGCCGATCTTGCTGGTGTCGGATGTTTTGTCGGGATGGGCAATGCTGTAGACCAGCTGCTCCTGGGCGGAGACTGTTCCATCCTTGTTGGTATCGGCCGCTTCGTAGGTTTTGGTCGAGCTGCTGGCGCTGCTGACGCCGCCCGCACCACCGCCGCCACCTACACCGCGTCCGCCTTCCGCATGCTGGCCCCCTTGCGGGCCGCTGGGGCCACCCGCTTCGCCGCCGCCATTGGGGCGCGGTGGCGCGAAGGAGCCGCTCTTGATCGCGGTCTCAAGGTCGGATTGAGTGATCGATCCAGTCTTCTGCGTATCGATCGCGTCAAACTGCTTGGTGGCGTCATCGGCCGACACGCCTTTCGACGCCAGCCCCGATACGAATTCGTCCTTGTTGACCTTGCCGTCCTTGTCGGCATCCAGGTCAGTGAATACCTTGGCCGCGAAGCGGGCCGCCCCCTTCGCGGGATCGAAGGTGGTGGCCTGGGTGCTGCCGCTTGAAACGCCGCTGATTGCTGTGGTCATGTCGATTACTCCGTAGTTAAGGAATGCTATTCCTGTTAACGAAACAATCGGTGTAACTATGACCCCGCAAAGTGTAAAGCGGCGTAAAGATCAGGAAACGCGCACCACCATCAGTCCCGCGCGCAAGCCGACGCGTACGTCCGGGTTGGGGAATACCACCAGCTCCTCGGGATGCTGGACGGTATAAACGGTATCGCCATCGCGCGCGATTTCCTCGCCCTGCTTGAGCGCCGTGAAGTTGTGCGTCTCTTTGCCGAACGCCATCTGGAACTTGTCGCTCAACTTGATGATCTGGCGCGCCGTGTTGAACACGTGCGGCTGCTGCCTGGCCTCACGCCTGGCCGCGCCGCGCAGCAGGTCGTCCAGCGCCTGCGACGCATCGGCAAACTGCGACAGATCGTTCTGCCCCAGCGTGCCGATACGCCCCAGCTCCACCGTGGTACCGGCCGCCGCGTGATGCTCGGCCGAGTAGTAGCTGTACGTCCCCACCGAAGCAGGATTCATGATGACCGCACCAATGCCGGCCAACCCGAGCCACTCGATCAACTCGCGGCGCGGCTGGTCGGGAATCAGCTCCGGCACGATGGCGAAGGTCGGATACACCGACGGCCGTATCGCCGTATGCAGATCCAGATGCCAGCGCACCGGCCCCGCGCCATCGAAGAAGGCGGCCGTCGCGGCGATCATCACATCGGCGCGCGCCGCTTCGGCCGTGCCTTCCAGCGAGCCGCGCTCCTTGCGGAACATGCGGTTCAAGTCGGCGTCGATGAAACGCTTGCCGGCCCTGATCGCGCCGATATTGCCGACGCAAAGCATCAGGTTGACCGCGAGCGAGGAAGCCTGCTGCGACAGGGCCTCCAGCAGATACGCCACCACCTCGATCGGCCCGGTCTCGTCGCCGTGCACGCCGACCGAAACCAGCACGCTCGGACGTGCGCCCTCGGCCTTGATCGTCAGGATGCCGTCGGCCGGCTGCGTCACCGCAAACCCGGCCGCCGAAAAGCGCCGCGCGACCACGCTGAAATCCGCTTCAGCCAGTGCGCGCACCGACTCAGGCAAAGCCTTGGGTAAATCGTCGCTCATTACACCACCAGCATCGTGTTACCGGAATTGGTCGCCTCGGACAAAGCCCAAACGTCCAGCATCGCCTGTTCCAGATCGGCCGACGCCGCGTAGCCGGACAAGCCCAGCGTGTTGGCGACGACTTCCACCGCCTCCACTGCCGTATGGCCGCCGGTCGCATGCTGCAGCACCTGCGACAGCAGGCGTTGCTGCGTGCGGCGCAGCGCGTTCTGTGCGTAGCTGCGCAGCTGCTCCTGCGAACGGCTGGTGGCCGGCAGCTTCAGGCCGCGCTCCAGCATGTCGATGCCGACCTGCGCGCGCAGCGCCAGGCCCACTTGCAGGAACGCCGGCAGGTCCATGCCTTCCGGACGCGATACCGACAGCGCCGCGAACACAAACGCCGCCACCGCATCGATCGCATCGACAGCCTTCCAGGCCTGGACGAATTCGGCGCGCAGGCCGGAGGTGATGTCCGCATCCGACTGGCCGTCGGCCGGCGTCAACTGCGCCAGCGTCTCAGGCTTGGCGAACAGCTTGGTCAGCTCGGCCACGCCGGCGCGCAGCTGGTCGGCAGGCACCGACAGCGCGCCTTCGATCACCGACTTTTGCAGCACGCGGGTACGCGCATCGACCTTGATCGACACAGCGCGCGGCACCTTCAGCGCATCCGCATCCAGCGTCGTGAAGATCGGCGCCAGGTTCAGCGCGGACCATGCCTGGCCCCACGCCAGGATCACTTCCGATTCGTCCACGCCATGTTCGCCGGCCAGTTGGCGCAGCATCAGCGGACCGCAGCGGTTGACCGATTCGTTGGCCAGCACGGTCGCCAGGATGGCGTTGGCCAGCGGGTGCGCCAGCGCAGGGCGGGTTGCCACCAGCAGGTCCGGGAAGTACGGCTTCAATACCGACTCGGCCCAGCTCAGGTCCGTCAGCGGCAGCGCCGACAGGATGCGCTTGTAGCGGTTCTTCACGTTGGCGACCACCACCGCCAGTTCCGGCGTGGTCAGGCCACGGCCGTCGGCCTTGCGGCGCGCCAGTTCGGCCACCGATGGCAGCTGCTCCAGCTCACGCGACAGCGCGCCCTCTTCCTCCAGCGACGCGATCAGCGCGGCGTAGCCGTCCTGCACCGCGGCGTCGACCTGCGCCTGCGCCTCGCGCACCAGCAGCTGCGTTTGCAGCGTGTTGTCGCGCAGGACCAGGCGTTCGATGTCGGCGGTCATTTCGTTCAGCACGCGGTTGCGGTCTGCCTCGCTCAGCTGGCCGGCGTTCATTTCCACGTCCAGCCACATCTTCGCGTTCACTTCATGGTCCGAGCAATCCACGCCGGCCGAGTTGTCGATCGCATCGGTGAAGATGCGGCCACCCGCCAGCGCGAACTCGATGCGGCCGGCCTGGGTCGCGCCCAGGTTGCCGCCTTCCGCCACGACCTTGCAGCGCAGCTGGTTGCCGTCCACGCGGATGTTGTCGTTGGCGCGGTCCTTGACCTGCGCGTGCGATTCGGTCGACGCCTTGATGTAGGTCCCGATGCCGCCGTTGTAGAACAGGTCCACAGGCGCCAGCAGGATGCGGTGCATCAGTTCTTCAGGCGGCAGCGAGGTTTCCTCGATATCCAGCATGGCGCGGATCTGCGGCGACAGCTCGATGCTGCGGGCGCTGCGCGGGAACACACCGCCGCCGGCCGAGATCAGCTCCTTGTTGTAGTCATCCCACGAGGAGCGCGGCAGCGCGAACATGCGCTCGCGTTCGACGAAGGATTTTTCCATGTCCGGATTCGGATCGAGGAAGATGTGGCGGTGATCGAAGGCCGCCACGATTTTCAGTTTGCGCGACAGCAGCGCGCCGTTGCCAAACACGTCGCCCGACATGTCGCCCACGCCCACCATCGTCACCGGGGTGGCGTGGATGTCGTGGTCCATTTCGTAGAAGTGGCGCTTGACGGCTTCGAACGCGCCCTTGGCGGTGATGCCCATCTTCTTGTGGTCGTAGCCGTTCGAGCCGCCCGACGCGAACGCGTCGCCCAGCCAGAAGCCGCGCTGCACGGCGATGCCGTTGGCGATGTCGGAGAAGGTTGCGGTGCCCTTGTCGGCGGCCACCACCAGGTACGGATCGTTGCCGTCGTAGCAGACGGTATCGGCAGGCGAGACGATCTTGCCCAGCACGCGGTTGTCGGTCACTTCCAGCAGGCTGGCGATGAACAGGCGATACACTGCCTCACCTTCGGCCGCAATGGTTTCACGCACGGCATCCTTCGGCATCTGCTTGCAGACGAAGCCGCCCTTGGCGCCGGCCGGCACGATGACGGCGTTCTTCACCATCTGCGCCTTCACCAGGCCGAGGACTTCGGTGCGGTAGTCTTCCATGCGGTCCGACCAGCGCAGGCCACCACGGGCGACCGGGCCGCCGCGCAGGTGCACGCCTTCGAAGCGGCGCGAGAACACGAAGATCTCGCGGAACGGACGCGGCTCCGGCACCAGCGACAGATTGCTGGTGTCGAACTTGAAGATGATCTTGTCGCCCTTCTGGTTGTTCTGGAAGTAGTTGGTGCGCAGCGTGGCGGACATCAGGTCCGTCATCGCGCCCAGCACTTCCTCGCTGTCGGCGTGGTTGATCGCCGGCAGGCGGCTCTTGATGCCGGCCAGCGTATCGAGCGCGGCGGCGCGGGTGGCATCGTCCAGCGCAGGATTGAAGCGCTGCAGGAAGGCATCCACCAGCTCCTTGACCACCACCGGCTGTTTGCGCAGCGTCTCGGCGATGTAGCGCACCGAGAAGCGGCTGCCGGTCTGGCGCCAGTAGCTCATGTAGGCGCGCACCAGCTGCACCTGGCGCACACTCAGGCCGCCTTCGATGACCAGGCCATTCAGGCGGCCATCTTCAGCTTCGTTGTTGAACAATGCGGTGAACAGCTCCTGCGCGACCGGCACGATTTCCGGCTTGGCCAGGTTGGTGCCGCTGGCGGCATTGACCGACAGGCTAGTGACGAAATGACGCTTGCCGTCCACGCGCAGCGAGTGCGCCTGTTCGCGGTCGATCGCCACGCCGGCGTTATGCAGCGCAGGCAGGATGGTCGACAGCGACGGTACGCGGTCGACGGAGTACAAACGGATGGTGGTGGCGTCGGCCACGGTTTCAACACGCACGTCCACGCGCGACGGATCGGTGTTGCGCAGGATGGTGCCCAGGTCGTGGAAGGCGGCTTCCGGCGCGGTGGCGGCGACGTAGTCGGTCGGCAGCGTGGCGCACATCTTGCGCAAGCTGGCGCGCAGCGGCACGTCGGCCACGGCGTCGGCCAGCGCGGAGAACTGGTCGTGCCAGCCGTCCAGCACCGACAACAGCGGTTGCTGGATATCGGTTTCCAGGTCCAGCGGATAACGCGCGCCGTGGGCGATCAGGTACACGCGGGCCAGCGGGCCGTCAGCCACCAGCGTCTGCGAGCTGACATGCTGGGCGCCGGAACTGGCCTGCAGCGCCTTGGCCAGCGAGGAAGCGACGCTTGCGCTGTAACGCTCACGCGGCAGGTAGACCAGCACGTTCAGGTGGCGCGCATACACGTCGCGGCGGGCGAACACCTTGGTACGCGGCTGCTTGTACAGCGACACCACGGCGCCGCACACTTCGGCCAGCCATTCAGGTTCCGCTTCCAGCGCTTCGGTGCGCGGCAGCGATTCCAGGATTTCGATGAATTTCTCGGCGCGGAAGCCTTCCTGGCGCACGCCGGCGATGCTCAGCACCTTGGCCACGCGGCCACGCGCGAACGGCAGGCGGTTCAGCGGCGTCGCGGTGGCGGCGCGGGTGAACAGGCCCACGAAGCAGTATTCGCCCAGGATCGCGCCTTGCGCGTCGGTGTGGCGGATGCCGATGAAGTCCAGCTGCTGGTCGCGGTGCAGCGTGCCTTCGACGTCGGCCTTGACGATGGACAGCGTGTTGACGCGCTTCGACAGCGTGTCGAAATCGCCGGGGATATTGGCCAGGCAGGTGCCGTAGACCGGATGCGCCGTATCCTGCAGCACGCCGATGCGGCTAGGGATATCGCGTTCGAGTTCGCGCGCGCCCGGCTTGACCTGGTAGTAGGCGTAGCCGAACGGCTCGAAGCCTTCGGTTTTGGCCCATTCCAGGAAGGCGGCGACTTCCTTGCCTTCTTCGCCGTGCGATGCGGCTTCGGCGCCGATGCGGCTGAAGTGTTCCAGCATCGCGGCCTTGTCGCGGCGCACCACGGCGGCGTCGCGCGACACCATTTCCAGGCGCTCGGCCAGCATGCCGATTTCGGCGTCGGCCAGGTCTTCGGACAGCAGGCACATGACGTAGGATTCGAGCTTGGCGCCGGCCTGGCCGACGGCGGTGACCACGCCGTCCGCATTACGCGTGACCGGCAGCACCGAGTTCAGGACACCGCTGACGCCCACGCGCAGCTTGCGCATCGCCATGACGATCGAATCGACCAGGTAAGGCATGTCGTCGTTCAGGACCAGCAGCGCGGTGGCCATGCCGCCGCGGCCATCCGCGTAGCGCAGCTTGGCGATTTGCGCGCCGGAGCCGGAACGCTTGGAGGCTTGCGTGAAACCGTCCCACAACACCGGGGCGAGGCTGCCGGGGGCGGTGCCCGCCAGGTCTTCATCGTCCAGGGATCCGAGCCAGGCGCTGATCAGCGCTGCGACCTGGCCGCTGTCGCTGGCCGGCTTGCTGGCGTTGACCAAATCAAGCGTCTGTGCGCGCAGGTCTTGTGGCATTTGTTTCATCGAGCTTCTCCAATACGTTATGTGTATTTTATGTTGCAGGGCCGCGCCGGCTTGTGGCTGCGCGGCGGTGGTCGAGTGTAATTAAACACCAAATCGTCATATGGGGGCGAAAATCTGTTTTACAAATCGTACAGCCCTGGCAGGCCCAGAATGCGGCTCAGGTCTTCCAGCGCGGTGTGGACCTCGATCGCCAGCGCCGGATCGGCCAGGTCGGACGGTTCCAGACGGTCGCGGTAATGCTTCTCCACCCACGCCACCAGCGTGTGGTACAGCGCCTCGGTCATCACCACGCCTTGATGCATCGCAGCCGCTTCGGCGTCGGTCAGCGCCACGCGCAGGCGCAGGCACGCGGGGCCGCCGCCGTTGCGCATCGACTGGCGCAGGTCGAAGTGAATCAGTTCGTCGACCGCGTTGCCGCTGGCGACCAGGCCTTGCAGGTAGGCCGCGACGGCGGCGTTTTCCTCGCACTCCTGCGGGATCACCAGCGCCATCTTGCCGTTGTCCTTGCTCAGCAGCTGGCTGTTGAACAGATAGCTGTGCACCGCGTCGGCCACCGACACCTTGGCAGTATCGACGCGGATCGCGTTCAGGTCCGCGCCCACGCCGCCCATCGCGCGGCGCAGCTGTTCCAGCGCACCCCCTTCGTCGGCGAAAGCCTGCTCGTGGTAGAACAGCACATTGCCGTTGCCGACCGCGATCACGTCGTTGTGGAACACGCCCTGGTCGATCACGTCCGGATTCTGCTGGATGTAGACGGTGCGCTCGGCGGACAGGCCGTGCAGGCGGGCCACCGCCTGCGATGCTTCCAGCGTCTGGCGGGCCGGGTATTTTTTAGGCGCCGGCGCCGAGGCGTCGAACTCGGTGCGGCCGTAGACGAACATCTCGACGGCGGCGCTGCCGTGGTCCTTGCACAGGCGCGTGTGGTTGGCCGCGCCCTCGTCGCCGAATGCCGGCGTGCCTGGCAGCGCGTCATGCACCGCGAAGTGCTTCTCGTCCTTGAAGATGGCGCGCAGCGAACGTGCCGACTGCGCGTGCTCGAAAGCGCGGTGCAGCTTGTTATTCAGGTTGGCCGCGGTGAAGTGGGTGCGGCCGTCGGCGCTGTCGGCGGACGGGCTGACTGTGGCCGCGTTGGCGGTCCACATCGGCGAGGCCGAGTAGGCGCAGGCCAGGATCACCGGCGACTCCTTGGCGGCCTTGGCCAGCACCTCGGCATCGCTGCCGTTGAAACCGATGCTGCGCAGCAGGCGGAAATTCGGACGGTCCTGCGGCGGCAGCAGCGCCTGGCCGAAGCCGCGCGCGGCCAGCGCGCGCATCTTGGCCAGCCCTTGCAGCGCCGCCAGCTTCGGATTCGAAGCGCTCTTGACGTTGCTGAACGAGGCCACATTGCCGAACGACAGACCGGCGTAGTTGTGCGATGGGCCTACCAGGCCGTCGAAGTTGAATTCGCGTGCGCGCATCTCGGTTCCTTAGAAGTGCATGCCCGGCGATAGCTTCGCAGGCATTTCAAGTACGTTGTTTTCGATCGAAGCGACCGGATAGGCGCAGTAGTCCGCCGCGTAGTAGGCGCTCGGACGATGGTTGCCCGATTTGCCCACGCCGCCGAACGGCGCGCTGCTGGCGGCGCCAGTGGTCGGACGGTTCCAGTTGACGATGCCGGCGCGTGCGCGCACCTGGAAGATCTTCCACAGGTTTTCGTCGTTCGAGATCAGCGCCGAGGCCAGGCCGAATTCGGTGGCGTTGGCGGCCTTGATCGCGCTGTCGAAATCCGCCACGCGGATCACCTGCAGCAGGGGGCCGAACCATTCTTCATCCGGAATGCCTTTGGCGTCGGTCACATCGACGATACCGGCGCTGACAAAGCCGGTGTTATCCACCAGCTGACGCATCGCCAGCAGGCTCTTGCCGCCTTTGGCGATCATGTCGGCCTGCGCCTGCACCAGGCGCTTGGCGACGGCCGCCGACACGACAGGGCCCATGAACGGCGCAGGTTCCGCAGCCGATGCGCCGATGGTCAGGCGGCTGGCCACGTCGACCAGGCGCGCGACGATCGCATCGCCTTCCGCGCCCTGCTTGACGATCAGGCGGCGCGCGCAGGTGCAGCGCTGGCCGGCCGAGATGAAGGCAGACGAAATCGCCATGAACACGGCGGCGTCGATATCCTTGACGTCCCACACCACCAGCGGATTGTTACCGCCCATTTCCAGCGCCAGCATCTTGCCCGGCTGGCCGCCGAACTGCTTGTGCAGCGCGGTGCCGGTCTGGCAGCTGCCGGTGAACAGCACGCCGTCCAGCAGTTCGTTCTGGCCCAGCGCGACGCCAGCATCGCGGCCGCCGTTGACCAGGTTGATCACGCCTTTCGGCACGCCGGCCTTTTCCCACAGCTGCACGGTCTTGACGGCGGTGCGCGGTGCGTACTCGCTCGGCTTGAAGACCACGGTGTTACCGGCGATAAGCGCAGGCACGATATGGCCGTTCGGCAGATGGCCGGGGAAGTTGTAGGGACCGAACACGCCGAACACGCCGTGCGGACGGTGGCGCAGCACGGCCTCGCCGTCGGCGACCTTGTTCTGGGTTTCGCCGGTGCGCGCACCGTAGGCCTGCACCGAGATGTCGATCTTGTTGGCCATGGTGGTCACTTCGGTGCGGGCTTCCCACATCGGCTTGCCCACTTCCTCGGCGATCAGCAGCGCCAGCTCCTCGGCGTCCTGCTTGAGCAGGTCGCGGAAGCGGGTGCAGACGGCGATGCGCTCGGCCAGCGGCGTCAATGCCCAGGCTTCGAACGCGTCCCGCGCGGCGGCGGCGGCGTGCGCCACGTCCTGCGCGGTCGATTCGTTGCTGGCCCAGGTCTGCTTGCCGTTCGATGGATCGATGGTGACCAGTTCAGCGCCGCTACCGGCGAGCCATTCGCCGTTGATGAAGTTACTCAAAGCTTTAGACATGTGGATTCTTCCTCAGATTAAGGGACAGCGTGCGCACCGTATCGCCGGTATGGCAGTGCAGGACTTGTTGTTCGGCTTCCGGCAGCGCGATGGCGCCGTTGACCGGCACCGATTGCGACAGGATCATGCGGAAATCCTTGAGCGTGGTGTTCGACACCAGCATCGGTTCGGCGGGCGCGGATTCCGGCGCGCAGGCCGAATCCCAGTCCGTCGTCGGGCCGATTTCGGCCAGCGTGCTTTCGCGCATGGCGCGCAGTTCCGACACGCGCGCCTGCAGCACCGGGCCGGCGTCGAAGATGTCGACGTAGCCTTCGAAGTAAAGGCCTTCCTGCTCCAGCAGGCGGCGCGCCGGCGCGGTCGAGGTGTGGACCTTGCCGATCACTTGCTGCGCGTCTTCCGGCAGGTAGGCCACGTACAGCGGCTGGCGCGGCATCAGCTCGGCGATGAAAGACTTCTTGCCGACGGCGGTCAGGTCGTCGACGTGGTCGAAGTCCATCTTGAAGAAGTGGCGGCCCAGGCCTTCGTAGAACGGCGAACGGCCGCTCTCCTCCTGGTAGCCGCGCATCTCGGCGATCAGCTTTTCGGTGAACAGGTGCGGGAACTGGGCGATGAACAGGAAACGGCTCTTCGACAGCAGCTTTCCGTTGTTGCCGGTGCGGTAGTCCGGCGCCAGGAACAGCGAGCACAGTTCGGTGCTGCCGGTCAGGTCGTTCGACAGGTACAGCGTGTCCATGCGGGTGAACACATCCAGCTCGCGGCTGGAGTGCACCAGGGTGCCGATGCGGTAGTTGTAGAACGGTTCGGTCAGGCCGACCGCGCCCTTGATCGCGCACACGCCGGCGATGCGGCCGTTGCTGGTGTCCTCCATGACGAACATGTAGTCGCGCTTTTCGGGCGGGATGGTCTCGGCGAAGGAGGCGACGGCGATCGCCAGGCGGTCGCCCATCATCTTCATGTCCGGCTTGAGGGTGGTCATGCCGCTGCCGACCTGCGTGGCCATCACGTACAGGGCGTCGAGGTCATTGGCTGTGATTGCGCGTACTACTAGCATAGTTGGTCCACTCTTAGATTCTGACGCAGATGACGGTATCGCCTTCGGCGATCTGAAGCGCTTCCAGCACATCGGCAGGCAGCGCCACGTTGACTTGCGATTCCAGCGCGGCGCAATGCGTGATCACCGCGCGGAAGTTATGTTCGGCGCCGGAGGCCACCGCGTAACGCACCTGCGGCTCGCGGCCGCGGTCCGGCGATTCGGCGGCGGTGGTCGCGCGGCGCTGCAGCGCGCCGTTGAAGGTGCGCAGCGAATTCTTGTGCGCCTGCAGGATCGGGCCGCCGTCGAAGATGTCGATGTAGTCGTCGGCTTCGAAGCCTTCGGCCGTCAGCAGGTTGAACGCCAGCTCGCCCGACGGATGGATCTGGCCCATGGCCGCCTGCGCGTCGCCCGGCAGCAGCGGCACGTAAACCGGATAGTGCGGCATCAGCTCGACGATCAGCGTGCGGTTGCGCGCGCCGCCGATCACGCGCTCGGCGTCGAGGAAGTCCATCTTGAAGAATTTGCGGCCCAGCGCATCCCAGAACGGCGAACCGCCGTCGGCATCGGTCACGCCGGCCAGCGGCACGAAGAAGCGGTCGGCGAAGCGGTGCGGCGCCAGCACGGCGAACATCAGCCGCGCGCGCGACAGCAGCGCCGCTTCCGGCGTGCCGTGTTCCTGCTCGCCGACGTAAAAACTCGACAGCTGCGAATAGCCGGTCAGCTCGGAGCACAGCGTCAGCGCGTGCACGCTGTGGCTGATGTTCAGGTCGCGCGAGACCTGCTGGATCACATCGTTACGGAAGGAGAAATAGGTGCCGTTGGAACCGGCCGCCGCGAAGATCGCGGCGGTGCCGACGATGGTCTTGTCCTTCGGCGACTCCAGCACCAGCAGGTAGGATTCCTCGCTGGGGATGTCGACGTGGGCGGCGAACGAGGCGATCGAGCGCTCGATCATGTCGGCGATCTTCTCGCGCGTTTTCGGCAAGGTGTGCACACCCGGCATGGTGACCGCGGCCAGCGCTTCGAGGGCAGCGATATCCGCAAGTTCGACCGGACGGACTACATACATGTGAACTCCTTAGTGCTTTGAATGCATGCAAGCCCGTGGCGAACGCCCGGGCCGTTAACGTCGTTCCCGCGTAGGCGGGAACCCATAGAACGCTGGCCAGGATGCTCAGCATGGATTCCCGCGTACGCGGGAATGACGGCGGTGATTACGCTGCCTTGAGCATGCCGTCCAGCGACAGGCGCAGGATGCGGTCGGCTTCGGCGATCTGCGCGTCGGTGACGATCAGCGCGGGCGCCAAACGCACCACGTCCATGCCGGCGATCAGTACCATCAGGCCATTGCCTTCGGCGGCGCGCTGGATGTCTTTCGAACGGCCCTTCCAGGCGTCGGTCACGACCAGGCCCAGCAGCAGGCCGGCGCCACGCACCAGCGTGAACACCTGTGGATAATCGGCCACCAGTTTTTCCATCGTCGCGCGCAGCTTGGCGCTGGCTTCCTTGACGCGGGCCAGGAAGGCCGGCTGGTTGATCGTGTCCAGCACGGTCAGCGCCACGGTCGCGGCCAGCGGATTGCCGCCGTAGGTGGTGCCGTGGCTGCCCACGCCCAGCGTCTTGGCCAGTTCGTCGGTGGTCAGCATGGCGCCGATCGGATAGCCGTTGCCCAGCGCCTTGGCCGAAGTCAGGATGTCCGGGGTGATGCCGTAGGTCATGTAGTGGAACAGGTCGCCGGTGCGGCCCATGCCGCACTGTACTTCGTCGAAGATCAGCAGGGCGCCGGTCTTGGTGCACAGGTCACGCAGCTCTTGCAGGAAGGCCTTGTCGGCAGGGACCACGCCGCCTTCGCCTTGCAGCGGTTCGACGATCACGGCGCAGACGTCGTCGCCGATGGCGGCGCGTGCGGATGCGATGTCGTTATAGGTGACGTGTTCGATCGCTGGCGGCAGCGGCTCGAAGCCTTCGGTGTACTTGGACTGGCCGCCGACCGACACGGTGAACAGCGTGCGGCCGTGGAACGACTGGTAGCACGACACGATGCGCGACTTGTGCGGGCCGAATTTGGTGTGGGCGTATTTGCGGGCCAGCTTCAGCGCGGCTTCGTTGGCTTCGGCGCCGGAGTTGCAGAAGAAGGCGCGGTCGGCGAAGGTCGCTTCGGTCAGCGCGAGGGCCAGGCGCAGCACTGGCTCGTTGGTGTAGCCATTGCCCAGGTGCCACAGGGTGTTGGCCTGGCGGGTCAGCGCCTCGACCACGATCGGGTTGCAGTGGCCCAGCGCGGCCACGGCGATGCCGGACGTGAAGTCCAGGTAGTGCTTGCCATTCTGGTCCCACAGGTCCAGGCCAGCGCCTCGGACCGGTACCATCGCTGCAGGTGCATAGGTTGGCACCAGAACTTCATCAAAAGTCTGACGAGTTACAGGACGGGTGGTTACGGTCGTATCGAGCTTGGCGTTCATGGCATTCCCTATCAATGTTGGGTAAGGCGCGGCACAGCACCGCGTGGACCCATTATAAAAAGCGGCATGCTAAAACTCTTTTCTAATGGCGACAAGGATTTTCACTTTTGGCCGCGAAAGTAAGATTGTCAGAACAACCAGTCTATACAGGTGGCGACAATTTACGCTGGCGCTCTTCGCGCGGGGTGTTGCCGAACAGGGCGCCGAAGGCGGTCGAGAAGTGTGAGCCGGACGAGAAGCCGCACATCAGCCCCACCTGCACGATGGAGTGGTTGGTCTCCAGCAGCAACTGGCGCGCGCGCTGCAGGCGCAGCTCCAGGTAGTAGCGCGACGGCAGGCTGCCCAGGTATTGCTTGAACAAGCGCTCCAGCTGGCGCCGCGACAAGCCGACCAGGTTGGCGATGTCGTCGGTGGACAGCGGCTCCTCGATATTGGTCTCCATCAGCGTGACCGCCTCGGACAGGCGCGGCTGCAAGGCGCCGAAGCGCGCCTGCAAGGCGACCCGCTGGCGCTCCTCGTGGCCGCGCACGCGCTCGATGCACAGGCTTTCCTTGACGGACGCCTGCACGGTGGCGCCGAACAGGTGCTCGATCATCGTCAGCGCGAAGTCGATGCTGGCGGCGCCGCCGCAGCAGCTCAGGTGGCGGCCGTCCAGCTCGAACAGGTGGGGCGTCAGGATGGCGCGTTCGGAGATGCCCTCGGTATCGGCGTACAGCGCCCACGGCAGCGCGATGCGCACGCCCGCCATCAGGCCGGCGGTGGCCAGCCACAGCACGCCGGCGCCCACGCCGCCCCAGTATTCAGCCGAGCGGCAGCGCTCGATGACGGCGCGGCTCAGCTCGGGCGCCAACGGCGATTGGCGCTCATCGGCCACCAGCAGCGCGATATGCCAGCCCGGCTGCGCCAGCACCACCTGCGACGGGGTCATGGTTTCCAGGTGCAGCACGTCGCGGCCGAGCACGGCGGCGGCCAGGCGCAGCGGCTGCACCAGGCCGGCCCAGGTGATGGCCTCCGCCTCGCCCGCGTTCACCAGCAGCATGCGCAACGGCCGCTCTTGCGTGACGCGGGATAAATTATCAAAAGACATAGAACACTTACTCCGGTGCCAGCGCGGCGGCGGGCCGCTCGGTGCTCCACTGGCTGACGATCATGCCGCCGATGAGCAGCATGGCGCCCAGCAGCCCGTTCCAGGCCAGCGTCTCGCCCAGCCAGAAATACGCGAAGATGGCCGCGCACGCCGGCTCGAAGGCGTAGATCACCGCCGCCTCGTTGGCGCTGCTGTGGCTCTGGCCCCAGGTCTGCAGCGAGATGATGGCCGCCGTGGCGACCACGCCCAGGTAGGCCAGGTTCAGGCCGTAGATCCGCAAGCCCTTGCCGATATAGCTCACATAGTCGGGCAAGTCCTGGCTGCGTTCGGCCAAGCCCAGCGGCACTTCGCGGATCAGCAGCCAGATCGCGGCGCACACGGCCACCGTCAGGATCTGCGACGCGGTCAGGACCATCAGCTTCTCGACCTTGCGGGTGGTGGACTCCATCAGCTTGACGTAGATGCCGAAGAACAGCGCGCACAGCAGCGCCAGCGTATCGCCGCGGCCCCAGGTGAAGCTGCCCTCCCAGCACAGCACGAACAGGCCGGCCAGCGCCAGCACCAGCGCGACCACGATGCGGCGCTCCAGCCGCGCGCCCATCAGCACGCCCAGCAGCGGCGGCACCAGCACGTTCAGGCCGGTGACGAAGGCGTTGCGGTTGGAGCTGGTCAGCGCCAGGCCCTCGATCTGGAACACGTAGCACAGGAACAACACTGCGCCGGCAACGATGCCCCATCGGACATCGTTCCACTTGGCGCGCCACATAAACGGCGACAACAGCAGGCCGGCCAGCGCGAAGCGGCACAGCACGATCCAGCTGGCCGACAGGTAGCCGGTCATATTCTTCATCGCAGGGAAAGTCGTGCCCCAAACCAGGGTCACGATCAGCAAAGCGGCGATGCCGCGCAAGTGTTGAGGCATGGTTTTTTTATTATGAATGTGCGTCCGCCATTATAGTCCCGGCCAAGATTGCCTGCGCGAACCGGCTATAATCACCGTCTATGGGTGAACGATTTTTGAAAAGTATCCGGCTGCTGGCCGATTGCTTACAGAGCTACGAACGGCTCTCTGGACAGTATGTGCGCCAGAGCGGCCTTACGCACGCCCAGTTCGACATCATCGCCACGCTGGGCAATACGCCCGGCATGTCCTATAAAGAATTGGGCGACAAGACGCTGATCACCAAGGGGACGCTGACCGGGGTGATCGAGCGATTGGAGCAAAAAGGTCTGGTGGAGCGTCAGCGCAATGATTGCGACAAACGTTCCTTCTTTGTCCGGCTGACGGCGGAGGGCGAGCAGGTGTTCTGCAATGTCTTCCCGAAAGTCGTCAAGGAAAGCGGAAAAGTGTTCGCGCACTACAGCGAAGACGATTTCGCCGCCCTTGAAAAAACCCTGACCGATCTTAAAACTGTAATCACGGCCGGCCATACCGAATGCCCGTCCACCCGCGACTCAACCAAGGAAATCATTTGAAAACGACTCTGCTCGAAGGCAAAAAGCCTGCCAAATTCGACAAACACATTATCGGCAACCTGCTGTTGAACCAATCGACGCCGGACGTGGTCCGCCAGGAAAAGCTGATCATCGGCATCCGCAACGAAGACGGCGAGATCTACCGCCTGATCGGCGCGACCAAGCACAACAGCTTCATGAACGCGATCGAGGAACTGTTCGACCTGGGCCTGACCGACGAACTGCAAGACACCGACGCCACCCAGGACGGCTGCGACGCCATCTTCAGCGAGCAGTAATCCCGCTGAAGGCTGTTGTTGTGCCAGGCAAAAGTATTTTCAGAAGAAGTGCCACATGGCAATATTCCGAGTATAATTTTTTGCAATGGACAGACTCGACGCCTTCAAGACCATTGCTGCTCAGGCGAGCCGGGGGGAGCTTTCGTTCCCGGCAAACGTCAATGCCTCGCTGCGCCTGCAGCAGGCGCTGAGCGATCCCGATTGCCACTTCGAGGCGGCAGCCAAACTCATCCAGGCAGACCCGTTGCTGGCGGCGCGCAGCGTCGCCATTGCCAACTCGGTGGCCTACAACCGTTCCGGTAATGAAATCTCCAGCGTGCGCGCGGCCGTGCAGCGGCTCGGCGTGCGCACCCTGCAATCGCTGGTGGCGGCGCTGATCGTGCGCCAGATCGGCAGCCAGGTCACGGAACCTTCCCTGCTGGCCAAGGTCAATCAACTGTGGGAACACACGGCACACGTGGCGGCCCTGTCGCAGGTGATCGCGCGCCGCGTCACCCGCGTCGATCCCGACACGGCGCTGTTCGCCGGCATCGTGCACGAGGTGGCGGGCTTCTACATGCTGTCCTGCGCCGGCGAGTTCCCGGAAGTGATGAACGGCGAGCCGGAAGACTGGGTCGAGCACGGCGAGGTGGAAATCGGCCGCGGCGTGCTGACCAAGCTGGGCGTGCCGGACGGCGTCTACAAGGCGATCGAATCGATGTGGGTCGGCCTGCGCGCGCTGCCGCCGGAAACCCTGGGCGATACGCTGTTGCTGGCCAATGATTTGTCGCCGGTGCATTCGCCGCTGTACCAGCGTCCGGGCGCGACCACGCTGCAGGGCGCGCGCACCATCGACTTCGTGGTCGGCGAGGGTACGCTGCATGCCATCATGAGCGAATCGGCGCTGGAAGTGCAGTCGCTGTACGCGGTACTGATGCTCTGAATAAAAAAAAGCCCGCTGGGGAGCGGGCAAAGTCCAAAACTAGGGATCTCCTCCAGAGGAGACAAACCCAGAATACCCGCCCTGCCGCGCCCGCTCTGTGCGCCAGTTCACATATGGAAGTACATTTCCATCACCACACCGGCTCGGTTTGTTTCCACGCATCCAGCTGCTGGATACGTCCCAGCCACGCCATCAATTTCGGATATTGGGTGACCGGCAATTTGGCTTGCTCGACATACATCAACGACGAGGCCACCGCGAAGTCCGCCAGGCTGAGTTTATCGCCGACCAGCCACTCGCGCCCCGCCAGATGCTGCTCCAGCACGGCGCCGAACTGCGCCACCTGGCGGCCGTAGCGCTCCAGCTCGTGCGCGTCCGGGCCGCCGGCGCCGGTCAGTCCCTTCCAGATGTTTTCATAAACAATGCCGCCCAGCGCCGGCGCGAAATGCTGCGACGACCACAGCAGCCAGCGGTTGATGTCGGCCCGCACCACGATATTGTCCGGATACAGCGTCTGCCCCAGCGTGCGGTCGGCCAGGTATTGCATGATGGCGCAGGATTCCCACAGGATGAAGTCGCCATCCTGCAGCACCGGCACCTTGCTGTTGGGGTTGATCGCGACCAGGCGGCGGCGGTCTTCCGGGCTCATCAGGTTTACTTCGGTCAGTTCCAGCGGCGTGCCCATGTGCAGGGCGGCCAGCATTACACGGCGCGAGCTGGTGGAAGCGGGGTGGTGGTATAAGCGCATGGCAGGTCTCCGATGTATGGGTTGAGGACTTCATCGTAGACCCAGGCTGCGACAGGTTTTGTCAGTAGTCTTCTTGCAGCTTCATTTCCTGGCGCCAGGTCTTGAGCAGGTCGCTGCGGCGGGCCGGATAGCGCTGTCCCAGCGACTCCACCTCCGCGATGCGGTCGATGCGGAAATGGCGGAAGGCCATGCGCAGCTCGCACCACGCAGCCAGCAGGCGCTTGCCCTCCAGGAAGGCCAGCGCGAACGGCCACACCACCCGGTCCGACGGCTTGCCGTGCTCGTCCTGGTAAGCCATGCGCAACCGGTGCTGGTAGCGGATCGCCTCGCGCACCGGGCGCACGTGGACGTCGCTGGCGCTGTCCTGGTCCTGGCCCAGCGGCACCCACAGGCTGGTCTCAGCCATGTCGTCGCGCAGGTCTTTCGGCGTGGCGGCGGCGATCTTGGCCAGCGCGTTGTTGGCGGCGGCGGCCAGCGCCTCGTCGCCCTGCCGGCGCACCCAGCGCGCGCCCAGCACCAGCGCCTCCAGCTCGTCGGCGCCGAACATCAGCGGCGGCAGGAAGAAGCCGGCCTTGAGCATGTAGCCGACGCCGGCCTCGCCCTCCAGCGGCGCGCCCAGGCCGGACAGGGTCTGGATGTCGCGGTAGATGGTGCGCTCGGAGACGCCCAGCTGCTCGGCCAGGCGGGCGGCGGTGACGGGGCGGCGGTAGCCGCGCATCGCATCCATCAGCATGAAAAGTCGGCCGGTACGGCTCATTGTCGGTCTCTCGCTAGTCGGTTGGCTGACGGCCGCCCGCCGACTAGTCGAGGTCGAGCAGGAAGTTGCGCGGCGGCGCGTCCAGCGTGGTGTTGTCGGTGGCTGTCTCATCCTTCAGCGCGACGCCGGACAATTGCCGCTGGCGCGATTCGGATAACAAGTAGTGAAGCTTGAAGGCTGCGTCGTCGTAGGTCAAGCCCGCCGGACGCACATTCGAGATGCAATTGCGGGCGGCGTCGGTCAGGCCGGTGCGCGGCGCCCAGGTCAGGTACAGGCCCATGCTGTCGGGCGAGCTCAGGCCGGGACGTTCGCCGACCAGCACCACCACCGCGCGCGCGCCCAGCAGCTCGCCCACCTCGTCGCCCACCGCCACCCGCCCCTGCCGCACGATGGACAGCGGCGCCAGCGACCACGACTCGGCGGCCAGCCGCGCCATCAGCACCTTCAGGAAGGGCACGGCGTTCTGCTCGATGGCCAGCGCCGACAGGCCGTCGGCGATGACGAAGGCCAGGTCGTAGCCGGCGCGGTCGTGAGGACGCTCCAGCAGCGCCTGGCGCGAGGCCTCGTCCAACCGCCGGCCCAGGTCGGGACGTTGCAGGTAGATGTCGCGGCTGGCGGCGGCGCTGTGCAGCGCCAGGCAGGGCAAGCCGGTCCCGGCCTGCAACGCGTCGCCCAGCGCGGCCTGATCCAGTGCCAGGTGCACGGCGTCGCGCGCGCGGGCGTGTGCGAGCTGGAACTCCAGCTGCGGCGCGGTCGGCTGGCTGACGCCGCTGCGTCCCAGTGCGATGCGCGCCGCCGTGAAGCGCCGCAGCGACAACCACGGATTGGCCGTCACCACGCCCTCATCGCCGGCAGGGCCGGAGGGCAGCAGGTGATCGTCGTCGTTCATGCGGGCTCCCATCAGTTCAGTCTGGCCAGCGCTTGCTGGAAGGAGGCCGGCAGCGCTTTGCCCAGTGTAACGTAATCGTCGCGGGTGAAGATCTCCATCTCCTTCAGCCAGGCCTCGAATTCCGGCGCCGGCTTCAGGCCCAGCACGCGGCGGGCGTACAGCGCGTCGTGGAAGGACGTGGTCTGGTAGTTGAGCATGATGTCGTCCGAGCCCGGGATGCCCATGACGAAGGTGCAGCCGGCCGTGCCCAGCAGGGTCAGCAGGATGTCCATGTCGTTCTGGTCGGCCTCGGCGTGGTTGGTGTAGCAGACGTCGCAGCCCATCGGCAGGCCCAGCAGCTTGGCGCAGAAGTGATCCTCCAGCCCGGCGCGCACGATCTGCTTGCCGTCGTACAGGTACTCGGGGCCGATGAAGCCAACCACCGAATTGACCAGCAGCGGCTGGAACTTGCGCGCCACCGCGTAGGCGCGCGTCTCGCAAGTCTGCTGGTCGACGCCGTGATGGGCGTTGGCCGATAGCGCGCTGCCCTGTCCCGTTTCGAAATACATGACGTTGTTGCCCACCGTGCCGCGCTGCAGCGACAGCGCCGCCTGCTGCGCCTCCGCCAGCAGGGCCAGGTTGATGCCGAAGCTGGCGTTGGCCGCCTCGGTGCCGGCGATCGACTGGAACACCAGGTCGATCGGCGCGCCGCGCTCGATGGCGGCGATGGTGTTGGTGACGTGGGTCAGCACGCACGATTGCGTGGGGATGCCGTAGCGGTCGATGATCTCGTCGAGCATGGTGACGATCTTGATCACCTGCGGGACGTTGTCGGTGGCCGGGTTGATGCCGATCACCGCGTCGCCGCTGCCGTACAGCAGGCCGTCCAGCACGCTGGCGGCGATGCCGGTGGCGTCGTCGGTCGGATGGTTCGGTTGCAAGCGGGTCGACATGCGTCCCGCCAGGCCGATGGTGTTGCGGAAGCTGGTGACGACGCGGCATTTCTTCGCCACCAGGATCAAATCCTGGATGCGCATGACCTTGGAAACGGCCGCCGCCATCTCCGGCGTGATGCCGGGGGCGACGGTGGCCAGCACGGCCTCATCGGCGGCGTCGCCCAGCAGCCAGTTGCGGAAGTCGCCCACGGTCAGGTGGGCGATGCGGGCGAAGGCCACGCGGTCGTGATCGTCGATGATCAGGCGCGTCACCTCGTCCTGCTCATACGGCACCACCATCTGGTTCAGGAACAATGAAAGCGGCAGCTCCGCCAGCGCCATCTGCGCGGCCACCCGTTCCTCGGCGCTGGCCGCCGCCAGCCCCGCCAGGTAGTCGCCGGAACGCGCCGGCGTCGCCTTCGCCATCAAGTCCTTCAGGTCGCGGAACTGGTATGTCCTGCTGCCTACCGTATGTGCAAAGCTGCTCATCGCCGTTCCTCTAGAAATTGCGCGAGGCCGTCACCACCAGGCGCTTTTGTGCCACGTTCTTGCCGCTGCCGTCGGCGTTGAAGAAGGTCCACAGGGGCGTGCCGTTCTTGCTGGCGTCGCCGCTGTTGTAGGTGCCCGCCGCCGTGAACGCCCACACGTCCATCGTCTTGGTCACGCCGACCTTGACGTCGAAGAAATTGAAGTCGCTCATGTTGCGTACTTGCTGGCGGCCCGCGTGCAGGTTCAGCGCCAGGCCCGGCATCAGTTCCGGATTCCAGTTCACTTCGGCGTAGGCGGTGCCGCGCGTGTTGGCCAGCTTGCCGGTGTCCGGCTGCACCGCGAAGCCGAACCAATACTGGCTCAGCGCCACCCACGCATAGGCGTTGAAGGCGCCGACGTTCACGCCCAGCTTGGCCTCCTGCGTATGGTACTTGATGTCCTTGCCACCCGCAGCGAAGTGCGCGCCGGGATACCAATAGGTGACCAGGCCGGCGTCAATGTTGCTGTCCGCGCTGAGCGGATAGCGATAGCCGCCGTAGAGGTCGATCTCCGAACCGCTGCCGTTGTTATAGGCCGCGTGCGAGACGCCGGATCCGAACAGGCCGACATAGAAGCCGCTGGCGTGCGTGAAGTCCAGGTTGGCCTGCACGGTTGGCTTGGCCTGGGTCTGCGAGATGCCGCGGAAAATATAGTCGGACACCACCGTCACGTTGCCGGTGTTGGTCCAGGCCGGCGCGGGCGCGGGCGCGGCCGGTGCGGCGTCGGCGGCCAGCGCGGCGCCTGCCACGCAGGCCAGGCATCCGGCCGCGGCCAGCAGGGAGGGTATGGATTTTGACATTGAAGAGGCTCCGTTGGTTTGGGTTAGACGGCGTCGTACACCGCGTGTTGCTGGCGATTACCCTTAGTGGCCAGGAAGAATGCATAGCCGACGGCCATGAAGCCGACGAACACACCGAAGATCAGCAGGTTGTAATAGATCATCGTCACCAGGCAGACCAGCGCGCCGATCAGCGCGAGCGCCGGGAACAATGGATAGAACGGCGCGCGGAACGGACGCACCATGTTCGGCTCCTCGCGGCGCAGCTTGAACAGGCTGAGCATGCTGAGGATGTACATGGTGATCGCGCCGAACACCGACATGGTGACGATGTTGGCGGTCAGGGTCTGGCCGCCGATCTTGATCAGCTCGTCGCTGTAGATGGCGGCGATGCCGATCACGCCGCCCGCAAGAATGGCGCGGTGCGGCGTCTTGAAACGCGGGTGGATCTTGGCGAAGTAATGCGGCAGGTAAGCCTCGCGCGCCAGGGCGAAGATCTGGCGCGAATAGCCCAGGATGATGCCGTGGAAGGAAGCGATCAGCCCGAACAGGCCCAGCCACACCAGCATGTGCAGCCAGTTGCTGTGTTCACCAACGATGATCTTCATGGCCTGCGGCAGCGGATCGTTGATGTTGGCGAGCTTGGTCCAGTCGCCCGCGCCGCCGGCGAACACCATCACGCCGACCGCCAGCAGCACCAGCGTGATGATGCCGGCGATGTAGGCGATGGGAATCGAACGCTTCGGATCCTTGGCTTCCTCGGCCGCCATGGCCACCCCCTCGATCGCCAGGAAGAACCAGATCGCGAACGGAATCGCCGCGAACATGCCGGGGATGGAAGCGATGCTGAAATGATCCTGCCCCGACCAGCCGCCCTTGACGAAGTTCACCACCGAGAAGCCCGGCGACACCACGCCCATAAACACCAGCAATTCAAAGATGGCCAGCAGCGTCATCAGCAATTCGAAGGTGGCCGCCACCTGCACGCCGACGATGTTCAGCGTCATGAACACAATATAGGCACCGACCGCCGCCGTCTTCGGATCGACAGAGGGGAACTGTACATTCAGATAGGCGCCGATCGCCAGCGCGATGGCCGGCGGCGCGAACACGAACTCGATCAGCGTGGCCGCGCCTGCCAGATAGCCGCCGGTCGGACCGAAGGCGCGCTTGCTGTAGGCGAACGGGCCGCCCGCGTGCGGAATCGAGGTGGTCAGCTCGGTGAAGCTGAAGATAAAAGTCGTGTACATCGCCGCGATGAACAGCGCCGTGATGGTAAAGCCCAGCGTCCCCGCCGAGGCCCAGCCGTAGCTCCAGCCGAAGTACTCGCCCGAGATCACCAGGCCCACCGCGATGCCCCACAACTGAAAGGTGCCTAGCGACTGTTGCAGCGCCGGTTGCCCGGCCGCCTGTTTTGCACTCATGAGTTTCTCCCTTTAGATAAAGCGTGTCTGGTATGGAAGTTGCAGCAGAATCGAGTATAGGAGCCAGCCAAACGCCAGCGTTATCGAAAATCGGCAAACATGCAGGGACTGGGCGCCTCGGGAAGAAATAACAACAGCGGAGAAAAATAATATGCACCAGACTGCGACAGAGTTGTTACACAGTGCGCCAGATTTGCGCACTGTGATGGCGCACGACGCCGATGAACTGGCCAGCAAGCTCACCAACTGGCAGCAGAGCTACGACCAGATCAGCTCCGGCCTGTTCCACGGCGCCCTCACCGAACTGCGGCTGCCGCAGTTGCAGGTGTTCCGTGAAAGCCTGAGCCAGTCGGTGCGCCAGTCCTGCCGCGTATGGCCGGACGCCATCTGGTTCGGCCTGCCCGACCACGGCGCCACCACCCGCATCAACGGCCGGCAAACCGCCGCCGACTGGATCATGGTGCAGCCTGGCAACGTAGAGTTCGAACTGGTAACACCGAGCGCGTACAGCATCTTCGGCATCGTCGCCAGCCGCGAGCTGCTGGCCGAGACGGCGCGGCGCCACGGCTGCCAGGTCGACTGGGAGCGCGTGCAATCGGCCGAGCTGTTGCAGGTGGATGCGCAAGCCCAGGCCAAGTGCCTGCGCATCCTGTCGCAGCTGCTGCCGGCCGATGGCAACACCACGGCCGATGGCGCGGCGCAGTGGCAGGAGACGGTGTTGTCCACCCTGCTCGACATGCTGGACCACAGCTGCGTGGAGCCGGCGCTGGCCGCGAGCCTGCAACGGCGCCGCCATGTGGTGGCGCTGGCGCGCGAGTACATCATGGCGCACCGCAGCGAGTCGATCACCGTGCCGGAGCTGTGCGAGCGGGTGCACGTCAGCCGCCGCACGCTGCAATACTGCTTCGAGGACGTGCTGGGCATGAGCCCCATGCTTTACCTGCGCATGGTGCGCCTGAACGGCGTGCGCCGCCAGTTGCAGGACGGCGTCGCCATCGGCGACGTGGCCGACTCGTGGGGGCTGAGTAACTTCAGCCAGTTTTCCAGCGACTACCGCAAGCTGTTCGGCCAGTGCCCGTCGGCGTCGCTGCGGTCGCGTTCAATGGCGCGCGCTTAGATGAGGCCCAGCGCGCCGCCCAATGCGCCGGCCGCGATCAGCAGCACCGGATTGATTTTTGTACGCAGCAGCACCAGCGCGGCCAGCACCGTCAGCGCGTCCGCATGCCAGCTGACGTTGGAGATGCGGGTGAACAGCCACGCGGTGGCGGCCAGGAAGCCTATCGATATCGGCGCGAAGGCATCGCCCAGCGCCTGCGTCAAGCGCCCGCCGGCATGGCGCGCCTGCAGGCGTATCGCGGTGAGCGTCAGCAGCGTGGATGGCACCAGCACCGCCAGCGTGGTGAAGACGGCGCCCATCCAGCCGGCGATCAGCCAGCCCACCAGCGATATGAACAACAGGTTGGGACCAGGCGCCGCCTGCGCGATCGCGTAGGCGGCCGAGAACTGCTCGTTGTTCAACCATTGTTTACCTTCGACGACATAGTGGCCGACCTGCGGCCCAAGCAGCACCACGCCGCCACCCACCGCCATCAGCGACATCAACGCGATGTGCAGCGACAGTTCCATGACTGGAGATTGCTCGTTCATTTTTCTTCTCCCAACAGGTAGGTCGCGGCGGTGCCCAGTGGCGCCAGCACGCAGAACACCAGCGCCAGCTGCCATTGCAGCAGACCCAGTCCGATAAAGGCCAGCGCCAGCAAGGCCGCCTGCAGGCGCGCACGGTTGGCGCGCCAGTCGGCCTTGGCGAACATGGACTTCGCCATCTTTACGGCGGTGGCGAGGATCAGCCCCGCCGCCACCGCCGCCATGCCGCGTATAGCGTGGCGGAACATGTCGATTTCGCCGAAGCGCTGGTACACCACGCCCAATGCGATGACCACCATGAACGGTCCGGTGATCATGCCGGCCAGCGCGGCCAATGCGCCGCTGGTGCCGGCGTAGCGGTTGCCCACCATCAGCGCGACGTTGCAGATGGTGGGACCGGGCAGCATCTGGCTGGTGGCGAGATACTTCGCGAACTCCTCGGCCGTCAGCCACTTGTGCTGCTCGACCAGCGCGCGGTAGGCGAACGGCATCACACCGCCAAAGCCCACCAGTGCCAGCCTGGAAAACACCAGGAAAATTGTTGATAGCGGCATGGTCTTCTCCTTCGGTTTCAATGGGGCGAATTTTCCGCTTCGGAGAAATATAAGTACAATGAATTTATTTAGACCATATATTCATTTTTCTGATGAAAATCGACACACTCGGCGTGCAGGCTTTTGTCGCGATTGCGGACTTCGGCGGATTCCAGAAAGCGGCGGAGACGCTGCACATCACGCAAACCGCCGTCACGCAGCGGCTGCGCAATCTGGAGGACTTCCTGGGCGTGATGCTGATCGAACGCACCACGCGCTCCATCGCGCTGACCGGCATCGGCAAGGACTTCCTGCCGCAGGCGAGACGGCTGCTGGATGAGCTGTCATCCACGCTGAACGAGATCCGCGAGACCGGCAAGGCGCAGCGCGGCGACGTCTCCCTCGCCTGCGTGCCGACGGTGGGCATCCAGTATCTGCCGCGGATCATCCAGGCCTATTCGGCGCGCTTCCCGGAGAACCGTATCAAGATCCTGGACTACGCCTCGTCGCGCGTGGCGGAGGCGGTGCAGCGGCGCGAAGCGGAGTTTGGCATCGGCCTTGGAGGCGGCGTGCATCCGGAGCTGGTATCGGAGCCACTGATGGAGGATGACTTCGTGCTGGTTTGCCGCGACGATCACCCGCTGGCCAAGCGGCGCTCGCTGACGTGGACGCAGATCCAGCCCTACCCGCTGATCTTCTCGGGTGATGTGAATGGCAACCGCGCGCTGCTCGACAGCTATTTGGGCAGCAAGAGCGCAGAACTGAATCTGCATTTTCAGTACGACGTGCAGCGCAGCGCGACGGCGGTGGGGCTGGTCGCGTCGGGCATCGCGGCGGCCATCGTGCCCGGGCTGGCGATCTTGAAGGGCAGCTATCCGCGCCTGCGCGCCATCAAGCTGAAGGAACCGACGATCTCGCGGCAGCTGGTGCTGATCACCCGCCGCGCCGGCCACCTGTCGCCAGCCGCGCAAGCGCTGTACGACATGCTCAAAACTGGCCGCTAACCCAATGGGGAATCCATACAACCGCCGAACAATCAAAAACCGATGCCGTATTCGCGGAACTTGGCCGACATGATGCGGCGCTCCTGTTCCTCCGCCTCGCGCTGCGCCGGTTCGCGGCTGGTGATCTCGGCCGGCATGCGGCCGGCGGCGGTTTCGAATTGTCCGCGCGCTTCTTCGCGGCGGCCCAGCGCTTCGTAGGCCAGCCCGCGCTGGAAGTATGCCGGCGCGTAACCCGGCTGCGACTGCAATCCCAGCGACAGCGCCTGCAAGGCCTCGTCGTATCGCTTCAGCGCATTCAACGTCAGGCCCAAGTGGTACTGCACCATCATCGACGGCTTGTTGAACAGGACGCGATTGAGCTCTTCCGCCTTGCGCACGATGCGCAGGCTCTCGCCGTACTTGCCTTCCTTGCGCGTTTGCGCAGCGTAGTTGATGTAGCGGTAGAAGACCCGCAATTGCCGCTTCTTGACCGTCTCGCGCAGGTCGGCCAGATAGTGGCTGGTGTCGTCGCCGGCATGGCGGGCGCATTCCTCGTAGGCGTGCGCGCCGCCCCTGCCCCAGCTGGTGAAAACGCGCCGCTCGCCGATGCGGTTCAGCAGCCCGGCCATGGTGGCGTAGTCGCCGGCTTGGCAGGCGAAATAGGCGTAGGCGTTCAGGTTCCACGGATCGGGATAGCGATCGACAAGCGCATCGAAGCTGGTCTTCATCTCGCTCCAGTCGGCAAGACTCTTTTCAAACAGCTTGTCGTCGTAGGCCATCTGGCTCATGTACCAGTAGACGCGCGCGTACATCGCGTCGGAATCGGCGGTTCGCATCGACATGGCGCTGCGGGCGATGTCGTCCACCGCGTCCGGCGCGCTGGCCCACATCTCGGTCGAGAAGAAGGCGGCGGAGAAGTAGGTCTCGTGATAGTTCGGGAATTCCTTGCGGGCGTCGGCCAGCAGGTGCGTCACGCCGAGGAAGCTGTAGTGGTCCGTGTAGGGCAGCACCTGCAGCACGGCCTTGTAGAACTCGGGATCGCGCTCCTTGAGCATCGGCTTCTCAAGCGTGTTGAGGATGCCCATCGCTTCGCGCGTGTCCGCGAGCATGCGTGCGATGTCCTCCTTGGGCACGTCCTTGAAATTGGCTGTGCCTCGGAAGGTGGTGGCGCGCCCGAGCAGCACGTAGACGTGGTACATGCGCGCCACGTTCGATTTGGGGAACTGCTTTTCCCAGGCCTTGGCCTCGCTCTCCATGCGCGTCCAGAAGGCCGCGTCGCGCGTGCCCTGCGGACGCCAGTGCAGCTGGTTGTAGAAGATCGCCAGCTTCCATACGCCGCTGCCCGTTCTCTGGGTCTGGTCCAGCAAGCGCTTGCGCAATGCCTCCAGGCTTTTGTAGTCAGCCTTTTGCAGGTAGCCCTGCACCTCGGCGATCAGCGCGTTGCGGGCGTTCAGTTCCGTGGTGTCCTGCGCAGGGGCGACGGGCCTGGCTGCGGGGGCGGCCTCCGCGACCACAGCGCCTTCCATCGCACGCGCCAGCGCCTGCTGCATGCGTCCCGCTTCCGGCCCGGCGGGCCGCGACTTGTCGAGCCGTTCCGCCCACTCGTCGCCGCCGATGGGACGCTGCGACGCCACGCCATCCACATACACGCTGACGTAGCCGAAGTAATTGAGCAGCATCGGCTTGCCGGGACCGAAGTAGTCCTTCTCCGCCACCAAGCCGTCGCCACGCGGTGGCCAAGGGTCGCTCATGTGCAGCACGTCGCGGATCGCCGCCTCGACGCGCGTGGGGTCGAGCTTCTGGCATGGGTCGTTCAGGCGCTTGGGATGGAAGCTGCACAGCTGCGCGCCGCTGCGCGTCTTGATGAACCACTGGGCGATCGGGTCACCGGCATGGCCGTCGGGCTGCTCGATCAGCATCGATGCTTCAATCGGCTCGCCCGCGTACTGCGCCAGCTTCTGATGGATGGGCCGCTGCGGATGCTGCTGCGGCCAGATGCGCATGAACTCATTCTCGGCGATCGGATGGTCGCGCAGCGCGGAGGTGTAGCTCAAGTCCCACGGCAGTTCGGCGCCATGCGCGGCGCAGCAGACCAGCAAACCGGCCAATAATCTGTACGACATAAAAAAATCCCCCAGAAGCTAAAAAGCGCTGGGGGATTCTACTATCGATTCGATAACGTTGTTTAAACTACAGCGCCATCGGTTTCGTCTTTTTCCTTGATAGGCTTGATCAGGTCTTCGCGCTTCACGCCCAGCCACATGGCCACCGCGGCAGCCACGAACACCGACGAGTAGATACCGAAGCAAATACCGATGGTCAGCGCGACAGCGAAGTAGTGCAGCGTAGGACCGCCCAGGAACAGCATCGACAGCACCATCATCTGCGTGCAGCCGTGGGTGATGATGGTACGCGAGATGGTCGAGGTGATCGCGTTGTCGATCACTTCATGCACCGACGACTTGCGCTGCTTGCGGAAGTTTTCGCGGATACGGTCGAAGATAACCACCGATTCGTTGACCGAGTAACCCAGCACCGCCAGCACCGCCGCCAGCACCGTCAGCGAGAACTCCCACTGGAAGAAGGCGAAGAAGCCGAGGATGATGACCACGTCGTGCAAGTTGGCGATGATGGCCGCCACGGCGAATTTCCATTCGAAGCGCACGGCCAGGTAGATCATCACGCCGATGATCACCATCACCAGCGCGTTCAAGCCGTTCTGCGCCAGCTCGTCGCCCACTTGCGGGCCGACGAATTCGACCTTTTGCAGCGAGACGGTTTCGGCGCCGGCGGCGTCCATGCAGGCGGATTTGACCACGTGCTCGCCCTTGGCGGTCACGGTGTCGATCTGCTTGGGCGCGCCCTGCTCGGCCGCGCACAGCGTGGTGAACACCAGCTGCGACGCGTCCTTGGAGGTGACCGACTTGATCACCGGCAGGCGCAGCATGACGTCGTGCGCGGTGCCGAAGCTGGTCACTTCCGGCTGCTCGTAGCCGATCTTCTCCAGCGAGTGGCGGATCTGCTCCAGCTTTGCGGGCTGCTGGTAGCGCAGTTCCATCACGGTGCCGCCGGTAAACTCCACCGAGAAGTGCAGGCCCTTGTGGATCAGGAAGAACACGGCCGCGACGAAGGTCAACGCGGAAATCACGTTGAACACCAGCGCGTGGCGCATGAACGGTATGTCTTTTTTGATGCGGAAAAATTCCATGTGAACCCCTGAGTTATTTCAGACCCGGTACCCAAACGGTACCGATGGCGATCGATTGCAGCTTCTTCTTGCGGCCATACCAGAGGTTGACCACACCGCGCGAGATGAACACGGCGGAGAACATCGAGGTCAGGATACCCAGGCAGTGCACCACGGCGAAGCCGCGGATCGGACCGGAGCCGAACACCCACAGGGCGACGCCGACGATCAGCGTGGTCACGTTGGAGTCGATGATGGTCGCCCATGCGCGGTCGAAGCCGGCGGAAATCGCCGCCTGCGGCGTGGCGCCGGAACGCAGCTCCTCGCGGATACGTTCGTTAATCAGCACGTTGGCGTCAATCGCCATACCCAGCGCCAGCGCGATAGCGGCGATACCAGGCAGGGTCAGGGTCGCCTGCATCAGCGACAGCAGGGCCACCAGCAGCAACAGGTTGCAGGCCAGCGCCAGCACGCTGAAGAAGCCGAACATCATGTAGTAGGCGATCATGAACAGGGCGATGGCGGCGAAGCCGTACATCGTCGAGTGCAGGCCCTTGCTGATGTTCTCGGCGCCCAGTTGCGGGCCGATGGTGCGTTCTTCGATCACGTCCATCGGTGCGGACAGCGCGCCGGAGCGCAGCAGCAGCGCCAGCTCGGCGGAGTTCTCCGCGTTGCCCATGCCGGTGATCTGGAAGCGGCTACCCAGTTCGCTCTGGATGGTGGCGACCGACAGCACTTCCGGCTTGCCTTTCTCGAACAGCACGATGGCCATCTTCTTGCCCACGCGGTCGCGGGTGGCGTCGCGCATCTTGCGGCCGCCGTCGCCATTCAGGTCGATGCCGACCGCTGGCTGCTGGTTCTGATCGAAGCTGGCGGTGGCGCTGGAGATGTAGTCGCCGGTCAGCACCACGTCCTTGGTCAGCACCACAGGCACGCCTTTGCCGACGGTGAACAGCTCGGAGTTGAACGGAATCGCTGCCGTCATCTCGGTGCCCGGGGTGACGGTTTCGTCGACCATGCGCACTTCCAGCGTCGCGGTGCGGCCGATCACGGCGCGCGCGCGGGCCACGTCCTGCACGCCAGGCAGCTGGACCACGATGCGGTCGGGGCCTTGCTGCTGCAGCACAGGTTCGGAAACGCCCAGCTCATTCACACGCTTGGACAGCGTCGAGATGTTCTGCTTGACGCCGTCGTCGATGGTTTGCTTGAGCGCGGCCGGCTTCAGGCTGACGGTGGTTTTCAGCGCATCGCCTTCGCCGGAATCGACGAACAGCAGGTCGGTCATCTGGCCTTGCAGGACGTCCTTGGCCTTCTGGCGGGTGGCGTCGTCGCGGAATTTGATTTCGATGGTATCGCCCACGCGGTCGATGCCGGCGTGACGCACGTTCTTGTCGCGCAGCAGGGTGCGGGACGCGGCCTGGATGCCTTGCACGCGCTTGGCCAGCACCGCCTTGGTGTCGACCTGCATCAGGAAGTGCACACCGCCGCGCAAGTCGAGGCCGAGGTACATCGGCAGCGCATGCAGGGCCTGCAGCCATTTCGGCGTGTCTTTTTGCAGGTTCAGCGCGACCAGGTAGGTCGGGTCGGCCGGATCGGCGTTCAGGCCTTTTTCCAGCACGGACTTGGCGCGGAACTGGGTGTCGGGATCGGCGAAGCGGGCGCGCACGGAAGCGTAGGTGCCGGTGCCGTCGAAGGCGATGCCGTTGGTGGCGATGCCGGCGCCCTTGAGCACCTCTTCCACCTTGGCGGTCATTTCGGACGACATCTTGACGGTCGATTTACCGCTCGTGACCTGGACCGCAGGCGATTCGCCATAGTAGTTGGGCGCGGTGTACAGCGCGCCCAGCAGGATGGCGACTACGATCAGTATGTATTTCCAGAGAGGATAGCGATTCATATTGTTCAACGTTCAGTGTTAGGCGTCGGATGCAATACGGCCCGCACGCGGCGGGCCGGGGCCTGATTACAGCGCCTTGAGCGTGCCCTTAGGCAGCAGCATGGTGACCGAATTCTTCTGCACCGTCATTTCGGCGCCGCTGGAGATTTCGATGGTCACGTACAGGTCGGTCACCTTGGAGACCTTGCCCAGCACGCCGCCGGCGGTCACGACTTCGTCGCCCTTGGCCAGCGCGTCCATCATGGCCTTCTGTTCCTTGGCGCGTTTTTGCTGAGGACGAATCATCAGGAAGTACATCGCCACAAACATCAGGATCAGCGGCAGGAAGCTGGTGAGGTTACCGCCCAGGCCGAGTGCGTCGAGTGGGGAAGCCGATTGGGCGTAAGCGTTGGAAATGAACACAGGTGACTCCGATAATAGTTTGAAAAAATAGCGCTGTATTCTAGCACTGGCCGGAAGCCGGGAGGACTTCCGGTTATCTGGGTAAGATAAATCTTTTTACAAGAGTTACAACAAAATTAAACGCCGCGCGCGCGGTCCGCATGGAATTGCAGCGTCCAGGCGTGGAAACGGTCCTCATCCAGCGCCTCGCGCATCTGGCGCATGATGTCCAGGTAGTAGTGCAGGTTGTGGATGGTGTTCAGCCGCGCGCCGAGGATTTCCTGGGTGCGGTTCAGGTGATGCAGGTAGGCGCGCGAGAAATTGCGGCAAGCATAGCAGGAGCAAGTGCTGTCCAGCGGTTCCTTGTCTTCTTTGTAACGTGCGTTCTTGATTTTCACGTCGCCGAAGCGGGTGAAGATCCAGCCGTTGCGGGCATTTCGGGTCGGCATCACGCAGTCGAACATGTCGACGCCGTTGGACACGCCGTTGACCAGGTCTTCCGGCGTGCCCACGCCCATCAGGTAGTGCGGCTTGTTGGCCGGCATTTTCGGGCCGACGTGGGCCAGGATGCGCATCATGTCCTCCTTCGGCTCGCCGACCGACAGGCCGCCGATGGCCAGGCCGGGGAAGTCGATCTCTTCCAGCTTGGCCAGCGATTCGTCGCGCAGGTTCTCGAACATGCCGCCCTGGACGATGCCGAACAGCGCGTTCGGGTTCTCGCCGCGCTTGAACTCGTCCATCGAGCGCTGCGCCCAGCGCAGCGACATGCGCATCGACTTGGCCGCCTCGTCCAGCGTGGCCGGGCGGTTGTCGATTTCATAAGGGGTGCATTCGTCGAACTGCATGACGATGTCGGAGTTCAGCACACGCTGGATCTGCATCGACACTTCCGGCGACAGGAACAGCTTGTCGCCGTTGATCGGCGAATTGAAATGCACGCCCTCTTCGGTGATCTTGCGCATCGCGCCCAGCGAAAACACCTGGAAGCCGCCGGAATCAGTGAGGATGGGCTTGTCCCAGCCCATGAAGTCGTGCAGGCCGCCGAACTTGGCCATGACGTCGTTGCCCGGGCGCAGCCACAGGTGGAAGGTATTGCCCAGGATGATCTGGGCGCCGATTTCCTTCAGCTCCAGCGGCGACATCGCCTTGACCGAGCCGTAGGTGCCGACCGGCATGAAGATCGGGGTCTGGACCACGCCGTGGTTCAGTTTCACCTCGCCGCGGCGGGCCTTGGTCAGGCCGCTGCTATCGGTCTTGTGTAATTTAAATTCCAGCATGTTGTTCCTTATTTTGCTCGTGCTTGTGTCGTCAACAGCATGGCGTCGCCATAGCTGAAGAAACGGTATTCGTTGGCGATCGCGTGGGCGTAGGCCTTGCGGATCTCTTCAAAGCCGGCGAAGGCCGACACCAGCATCAGCAGGGTCGACTTCGGCAGGTGGAAATTGGTGATCAGGCGCGTGACCGTCTTGAACTGGTAGCCGGGCGTGATGAACAGCGCGGTATCGGCGCTGCCCGCCTCCAGCTGGCCGCTCTGCGAGGCCGATTCCAGCGCGCGCAGGCTGGTGGTGCCGACCGCCACTACATCACGGCCGGCGGCGCGGGTGGCGCGCACGGCGTCCACGGTTTCCTGCGGCATGGTGTACCACTCGGTGTGCATCTTGTGCTCGGCCAGCACCTCGGCCCGCACCGGCTGGAAGGTGCCGGCGCCCACGTGCAGCGTGACGTAGGCGAAGTTGACGCCCTTGGCCTTCAGCGCGGCCAGCAGCTTCTCGTCGAAGTGCAGGCCGGCGGTCGGCGCGGCCACCGCGCCCGGCACCTTGTTGAACACCGTCTGGTAGCGGGTCTCGTCGAAGGAATCGGCGTCGTGCTCGATGTAGGGCGGCAGCGGCAGGCGGCCGTGGGCCTCGATCAGGTCGAACACGTCGGCGTCGAAATGCAGGGTGTAGAACTCGCCGGCGCGCTCGCCGACGGTGACGTCGAAGGCGTCGGCCAGGCGGATCTTGACGCCGGGGCCGGGCGACTTGGAGGCGCGCACCTGGGCCAGCACGGTGCGGTTGTCCAGCACGCGTTCGACCAGCGCCTCGATCTTGCCGCCGCTTTCCTTGACGCCGAAGAAGCGCGCCTTCAGCACGCGGGTATCGTTCATCACCAGCAGGTCGCCGGGCTGCAGCAGGCCGACGATGTCGGCGAACTGGCGGTCGATGATCTGCTCGCCGTCCAGGTGCAGCAGGCGGGAAGCGCTGCGGTCTGGCAGCGGGAATTGCGCAATACGCTCTTGCGGCAAGTTAAAATCGAAATCGGAAAGCGAGTACATTTGCGGACTTCTGGAAACTGTTGAAGAAAATTCGGATAGGCCCGAAGGCGGTGCAAGTCGTACAATACCGGCGTTGCTTTACTGCGGCCAACCCTCTATTTTACGCTAGTGCCCGAAAAACGCTCCAATATGCCTGTTTCAACCTCGAAAACCGTCAAAAAGACAGTCAGCCCTGAAGCCAAGCTGGCCAAGCTGGGCCTGCACACCGATATGGACCTGGTGCTGCACCTGCCCATGCGCTACGAGGACGAAACCCAGGTCATCACCATTGAAGAGGCGCGGCTGCATGGCGGCGAGACTTCGCAGGTCGAGGGCCTGGTGGTGAAGAATGAAATCACCTACAAGCCGCGCAAGCAGCTGCTGGTGCATATCGCCGACGAGACGGGCGACCTGCAGCTGCGCTTCATGAATTTCTACGGCAGCCAGGTCAAGCAGCTGGCCGAGGGCACGCGAGTGCGCGCGCGCGGTGAGCTGAAACACGGCTTCTTCGGCGCCGAGATGGTGCACCCGGCATACAAGGTGGTCAACGAAGGCGCGCCGCTGCCCACTTCCCTGACGCCGGTGTATCCGTCGGGCGAAGGCCTGTCGCAACCGATACTGCGGCGCGCCATCGGCGACGCGATGAAGCGCGTGGACTGGACCGACACGCTGCCGGAGCAGCTGCGCGCGCGGATGCAGCTGTCCGACTTCGAGCCGGCGGTGCGGCTGCTGCACTATCCGCCGCAGCAGGTGGACGAGCATGCGCTGCTCGACCGCTCGCATCCGGCGTGGACGCGCATGAAGTTCGACGAACTGCTGGCGCAGCAGCTGTCGTTGAAGCGCGCGCAGCGTGCGCGCCGCGCCAAGGGTGCGGCGGCGCTGACGGTGATCGGCGCGCTGTCCGAAAGCTTCCAGGCCGCGCTGCCGTTCAAGCTGACCGGCGCGCAGCAGCGCGTGCTCAATGAAATCCGCAACGACTTGCGCCACCCGTATCCGATGCAGCGGCTGCTGCAGGGTGACGTCGGCAGCGGCAAGACGGTGGTGTCGGCACTGGCCGCCGCGCAGGCGATCGACAGCGGCTACCAGGCCGCGCTGATGGCGCCAACCGAGATCCTCGCCGACCAGCACTTCCGCAAGATCGCCGCGTGGATGGAGCCGCTGGGCGTGAAGGTCGCGTGGCTGACGGGTAGCCTGAAGAAAAAAGATAAGCTGGCCGCGTACGCGCTGATCGAATCGGGCGAAGCACAGCTGGTGATCGGCACGCACGCACTGATCCAGGACGCGGTGAACTTCGCCAACCTGGGGCTGGTGATCGTCGACGAGCAGCACCGCTTCGGCGTGGGCCAGCGCCTGACCTTGCGCAACAAGGGCGTCGAAGGCGCCGTCCCGCACCAACTGATGATGTCGGCCACGCCGATCCCGCGCACACTGGCGATGACCTACTACGCCGACCTGGAAGTGTCGGTGATCGACGAGCTGCCGCCGGGCCGCAGTCCGATCGTCACGCGCGCCATCGACCAGCACCGGCGCGACGAAGTGATCGAGCGCGTGCATGCCGCCGCGCTGGAAGGACGGCAGATCTACTGGGTCTGTCCGCTGATCGAGGAATCGGAAGCGCTGCAGCTGCAAACCGCGACCGACACGCACGCCCTGCTGGCCGAAGCGCTGCCGGACCTGAACGTAGGCCTTGTCCACGGCCGCCTCAAGCCGGCCGAGAAGCAGGCGGTGATGGACGCCTTCAGCGCCAACGAAATGCAGGTATTGGTCGCCACCACCGTGATCGAAGTGGGCGTGGACGTGCCGAATGCATCGCTGATGGTGATCGAGCATGCGGAGCGTTTCGGTTTATCGCAGCTGCACCAGCTGCGCGGGCGTGTTGGGCGGGGCTCGGCGGCATCGGTGTGCCTGCTGCTGTACCAAAGCCCGTTGGGAGGCGTCGCCAAGCAGCGCCTGATGACGATGCGCGAAACCACCGACGGTTTCGAAATCGCGCGGCGCGACCTGGAGATCCGGGGCCCCGGCGAATTCCTGGGCGCCCGCCAGTCCGGCCAGGCGATGCTGCGCTTCGCCGATTTGGAGACGGACGGCTGGCTGGTCGACCAGGCGCGCGATGTCGCCCACGACCTACTCCACGCCAACACTCCCGAAAAAGCCGCCACGGTCGAAGCCCACTTGGCCCGCTGGCTGGGCGGCCGCGAAGAATTCCTTAAAGTCTAAAAGCACAGGTAGAAGCGGTTGGCGAGGTCCAGCAGGAAATCCGGCGTCAGGTAGGCCATGAACACCAGCGCCAGCACTACGGCGCCGGCTGCGCGCAGCAGCCAGGTTTTCATCGTCAGGCCGCTTTCAAGGCGCCGCGTTCGATGGCGCGCTCGTTGATCGGCAGGTTGATCAGCCCAGCCATCACGCTCAGCCCGATGGCGATGCCCCAGACGATGTCGTAGCTGCCCAGCTTTGCGAACAGGTAGCCGGCCAGCCATACGCCGATGAAGCTGCCCACCTGGTGCGAGAAGAACACCACGCCCGCCAGCATCGACATGTGCTTGACGCCGAAGATGCCGGCGATGATGCCGTTCGTCAGAGGCACCGTCGACAGCCAGATGAATCCTATCGCCGCAGCGAAGACGTACACCGAGTACGGCGTCAATGGCGCCAGCAGGAACAGGCCGATGACGACCGCCCGCGTGAAGTAGACCGCCGACAGCAGGTAGCGCTTGGGGAAGCGTCCTCCCAGCTTGCCCGCGTAGTAGGAGCCGAAGATGTTGAACAGGCCAATCAGCGCCAGCGCCATCACCGCGACACCAGGACTGGCGATGCCCTTGTCCTTCAGGTACGCCGGCATGTGCACGCCGATGAATACCAGCTGGAAGCCGCACACGAAATAGCCCGCCACCAGGAACAGGAAGGAGCGGTTGCCCACTGCCTCGCGCATCGCCTCGCGCACACTTTGCTGCGGGCCGGCGCCATGCTCCACCGCCGGTTCGCGCAGGTGGAAGGACATCGGCACCATCAGCAGCACCACCAGGCCGGCCAGCACATAGAAGGCGGTCTGCCAGCCCACCGCGGAAATCAGCTGCTGCTCGACCGGCATCATCAAGAACTGGCCGAAGGAGCTGGCCGCGCCGGAGATGCCGAAGGCCCAGGAGCGCTTTTCCACCGGCGCCACGCGGCCGATAATGCCGCTGACCGCGCCGAACGCGGTGCACGCCAGCCCCAGGCCGATGAACACGCCCGAGCCGAGGACGAACAAGGTCGGATCCTTCACCAGCGCCATCCACACCAGTCCCGCCATGTAGCTGAAGGCGCCCACTGCCACCACGCGCATGGTGCCGTAACGGTCCGCCGCCATGCCGGCGAACGGGCCGAATACGCCCCATAACAGGTTCTGCAAGGCCAGCGCCAGCGAGTAGGTTTCCCGCGTCCAGCCGTTGGCCTGCGAGATAGGCTGCAGCCAGAAGCCGAAGCCGTGGCGCACGCCCATGGCCAGCGTCAGGACAACGCCACTGGCCAAAAGGACGGTTTTAAGTGAGGGCGTGCGGGAGGCGACGAACATGATAGGGACCTGGTTATGGAAACGACATCTGTCGATTTTAACCAGTTCCCGCCGCCCGCGCTTGAAGGCCTTAAATGTCGGAGGGATACTTCAAGCCGATTTGCGCGCGGATGTCGTCCAGCGTGCCCATGATGGACAGCGTTTCCTCGTGCGGCATCACCGGGCTTTCGATCAAGCCGGCGCGGATGCAGCGCCCCACTTCCTGCGCTTCGTGCGTGTAGCCGTTGCCGCTGCGCGGCAGGTTGATGGTGCGCTCGCTGCGCGAGGCGCCGTCCACCAGCGTGACGGTGATCGTCTCCGTGTTGTGGAAGCGGTCGTGCAGGCGCACGAAACCCTTGGTGCCGGAGATCGTCAGCTCGGTCGGCGTGCGCGAACGCAGGCTGCATGCGCACGACGATACACCGCCGTCCTTGTGCGTGAGCGTGAACGCGGTCTGCATGTCGACGCCGGTGGCGGTCATCTCGGCCTGCGCCCTCGCACCCGTCACCGGGCCGAGAAAGAACGACGCCATCGACAAGGGATAGATGCCCAGGTCCAGCAGCGCGCCGCCGCCCAGCTCCGGCGCGAACAGGCGATGCTCCGGGCCCGCGTCCGAGGTAAAGCCGAAGTCCGCGCTGACATTGGCCGGCACGCCGATCTCGCCGCTGTCGACAATGCGCTTGGCCTCCACCACGGCCGGCATGAAGCGCGTCCACATCGCCTCCATCACGAACAGCTTTTTCTGGCGCGCGAGGTTGATGATGTCCTCGGCCTGGCGGCGGTTCATGGTGAACGACTTCTCCACCAGCACGCCCTTGCCGCCGTTTAGGCACATCAGCGCGTTCTCGTGGTGCATGGGGTGCGGCGTGCCGATGTAGATCACATCGACTTCGGGATCGTCCGCCAAGGCCTGGTAGCTGCCGTGGCAGCGCTCCACGCCGTATTCGGCGCCGAAGCTGGTAGCGCTATCTACAGTGCGCGAAGCAACGGCGGCCAGCTTGGCGCCAGGAGTCTCCTGCAAGGCGGTGGCGAAAGCCTTGGCGATCTTGCCGGTGCCGAGTATCCCCCAGCGAATTACCTGCGTCATGGCGTGCTCTTTCTGCCGCGTCGGCGGCGAAGTCGGTTGAAAAAATCTATTCTACCGCCGGTGCGCGCTTGGGGCGGAACACCGTTGCGTCGTCGTAGAAGGCGTCGTCCTGCTCCGGCCACCAGCCCGGCACGCCCAGCGCCTGCATCGGCGTGAAGTCGGCGGTGCTCAGGCCATGTTCGGACAGCTCCTGCGCCACCTTGGCATCGATCCAGTGGCGGCGGGCGTCGTGGTCCATGGCGAAGAAGTCGTCGCCGGCCACCACCACGCGGGTGTGCGCGGTGATCGCCTTGCGCGGCGCGACCAGCTTTTCCATCAGCGCGTGGCCGAACAGCCAGACTTGCGCGTCCGGCCCGAAACTGGCGCGCTGCTCGATGAAGGCGGCGCGCCATTGATGCTCGCGCAGCGCGGCCGTCAATGCGTGGCCTGCGGCGCTGTCGCGCACCACCAGCAGGGCGGCGTTTTCGTCGAAGATGGTGGCGCCGTCACGCGCGGGGCCGCGCGATTTGCCGACGCCGTCGCGCGCGATCTGCGCCGCCTGCAAGGCGTTCAGTTGCACTTTGATGCGCGGGAAACTAAGCCACACAAGGCCGTTGAAGAAGTCGTGCAGGTTGTCGCGCGTGGGCACGCCGCCGGTGGCGCCGATGAATTCCTCGTACGCCGTACCTTCCGGCAGCGATTCCTGCGGCACGAAGTGGACCGGCAAATCCTGGTGGTTACGCAGGCCCAGTGCGGCGGCCTGCGCGTTGAGCGTGTCGATGAACGGCACGTCCGCCGAGAGGTGGCCGGCCGCGGTGCGTATCGAGTCGTACCAGGGACGCGGCCAGTCTATCGCTTGCAGCACTGCTTATACCATTTTCCAGTTGATGGTTTCGCCGGCGTTGAGCGGCACCACCTGCTGGTCCGCCAGCGGCAGGGTTTCCGGCAGCGTCCACTGTTCGCGCTTGAGCGTAATGGTGTCGGTGTTGCGCGGCAGGCCGTAGAAGGCCGGGCCGTTGAAGCTGGCGAAGGCTTCCAGCTTGTCCAGCGCGCCGGCGCGTTCGAAGGCTTCAGCGTACAGCTCCATCGCGTGCAGCGCGGTGTAGCAGCCGGCGCAGCCGCAGGCGGCTTCCTTGGCGCCCTGCGCGTGCGGCGCGGAGTCGGTGCCGAGGAAGAAGCGCTCGTCGCCGCTGGTGGCGGCGGTGACCAGCGCCAGGCGGTGTTCTTCGCGCTTGAGCACCGGCAGGCAGTAGTAGTGCGGACGGATGCCGCCCTTGAAGATGTCGTTGCGGTTGTACAGCAGGTGATGCGCGGTGATGGTCGCGGCGATCGGGCCTTCGGCTTCGGCCACGTACTGCGCGGCGTGCTTGGTGGTGATGTGTTCGAAGACGATGTTCAGCGCCGGGAAGTCGCGGCGCAGCGGGCGCATCACGCGCTCGATGAAGACGGCTTCGCGGTCGAACAGGTCGATGTCCTGGTCGGTGACTTCGCCGTGGACCAGGAAGGGCATGCCCACTTCCTGCATCATCTCCAGCGTCTTGTAGCAGTTGGACAGGTCGGTCACGCCGGCGTCCGAGTTGGTGGTGGCGCCGGCCGGATACAGCTTGACCGCGTGGACGATGCCGCTTTCCTGCGCGCGCAGGATCTCGTCCGGCGGCGTGTTGTTGGTCAGGTAGAGCGTCATCAGCGGCTCGAATTTCATGCCCGCCGGCAGCGCGGCCATGATGCGGTTGCGATAGGCCTCGGCGGCGGCGGTGGTGGTCACCGGCGGCTTCAGGTTGGGCATCACGATGGCGCGGCCGAACTGGCGGGCGCTATGCGGCAGCACGCTGGCCAGGGTGGCGCCGTCGCGCAGGTGCAAATGCCAGTCGTCGGGACGGGCGATGGTGATGCTGTCTGGGGTGTGTTCGAGGTCGGACATGGCGGCGGGCTTTCAGGCTATCAATGACGAATCCCGCCATTTTACCTCTTTGCGCCGTTCGCTTGACAGCGCGTACGTTAAAGCGTACGTTTTGATCGGATCACACAGGAGCAACCATGGATACCATCTCCGCCAGCGACGCCCGCGCACGCCTCTACAATTTAATCGACGAAACCGCCGCCAGCCATACGCCGATCACCATCACCGGCAAGCGCAATAACGCGGTGCTGCTCTCCGCCGAGGACTGGAGCGCGATACAAGAGACGCTGTACTTGCTGTCCGTGCCGGGAATGCGCGAATCCATTCTCGCCGCACGCGCAGAGCCGCTGGACGACAGCGCCAAGGAATTGATCTGGTGAGCTGGCAGCTGGTGTACTCCCACCAGGCGCAAAAGGATGCAAAGAAGGTGGCCGCCGCCGGAATGAAGAAGCAAGTGCAGGCGCTGCTCGACCTGTTGGCCAACGATCCTTACGCGCGTCCACCGTCCTTTGAAAAACTGGTCGGGGACTTGGCGGGAGCTTACTCGCGCAGGATCAACATACATCACCGCCTCGTCTATGAGGTCTTCCCGGATCAGCATATTGTTCGCATCCTGCGCATGTGGACGCACTACGAGTAGCGCGTCCGGAACTACTTAGAAGCAGATCACCGTCTTCCCTGCGCCGTGGCCGGTTTTGTTGCGCTCGATGGCGGCCGCCGCCTCCCCTGCCGCGACAAGCTCCGATACCACCACGGTCAACTCGCCATTTGCCACCTGCTTGGCGATCCGCGCCAGCAGCTCGCCGTCGGGGTGCGTCGTATGCCAGGTGCCACGGCGGCCGGCCGGTGTGCGCTGGACGATGTCCGGTGCGGCGATGCTGACGATGCGGCCTTGCGGCGACAGCACCTGCCACGAACGGTCCAGCGTTTCGCCGCCCACCAGATCGAACACCAGGTCGACATCCTTCGCCACGTCCTCGAAGCGGGTGGTTTTGTAGTCGATGACTTCATCGGCGCCAAGGCTGCGCAGCAGGTCGGCATTACGGCCTTGCGCGGTGGCCAGCACACGGACGCCGGCCTGCTTGGCAAACTGCACCGCGTAGCTGCCGACGCCACCAGCCGCGCCATGAATCAGCACCGTCTCGCCCCGTTGCAGCTGGCCGGTTTCAAACAACGCCTGCCATGCCGTCATCGAGGCGACTGGAATCGCCGCAGCGGTGGCATCTTCAATGGCGGCGGGTGTCGGCGCCAGCTTCGAGGCCGCAACCGCCACGTAGCTGGCGTAGGCGCCCAGGCCGCCCAACGCGCCAAACACACGGTCGCCCGCCACGAAGCTGTCGACGCCATCGCCAACCGCGACCACCTCGCCGGCCAATTCCAGACCCAGCGTGGCGGGCAGCGGCAGCTGGAAAATATCCTTGACCAGTCCATCGCGAATTTTCCAATCGAGGCCATTGACACCGGCGGCGGCAACCCGCACCATCACCTCGCCCGGACCCGGCTGCGGCATCGGCACCTCATCCCACCCCATCACCTCCACGCCGCCGTACGCATGGATGCGCAGCGCGCGATTGCTTGGGGTGTCGTCCAGCGCGGGATAGTCGATATAGCCCTGCGCCCCCGGGGCGTAGAACAACGCCGGATTGGGCGTGTTGAGCGGCGCGTTCAACGCGAAGCGGCGCGGCAGGTCGGGATTGGCGAGGAAGGCACTGCCATATGCCACCGCATCAGCCTCGCCGGCCGCGATGCGCTGCTCGCCGGACTCGCGGGTCTGGCCGCCGCCCAGGATGTAGGCGCCGTTGAACAAAGGCCGCAGCGCGCCGTGGTAGTCATATTCAGGCTGGAACTTGGCCACGTGCAGATAGGCCAGGCCCAGTGGGGCGAGCTGGCGCACCAGGTAGGTGTAGGTCTCCACCGGCGTGTCGTCCTTGATGTCGTTGAATCCCATCTCCGGCGAGATCTTGATGCCGACACGGTCGCCGCCCGCTTCCGCGATCATCGCGCCGAGCACTTCCAGGATGAAGCGCGCGCGGTTGGGAATCGAACCGCCATACTGGTCGCTGCGCTGGTTGCTGCCCGACGCCAGGAACTGTTCCGGCAGATAGCCCGACGCCGCATGCAGCTCCACCCCATCGAAGCCCGCCTCCAGCGCGCGCCGTGTCGCCTGGCGGTATTCGGCCACCACGTCCGCCACCTCGGCAGTCTCCAGCGCGCGTGGCGTGACGTAATCCATCATGCCGGCGGCGGTAAAGGACTGCCCCGCAGGCTTGATCGCGGACGGTGCGACCGGCAGCGCGCCGCCGGGCAGCATGCTGGGATGCGAGATGCGGCCGGTGTGCATCAGCTGCATGAAGATGCGTCCACCTTCGGCATGCACCGCCTCCGTCACCTTCTTCCACGCGGCCACCTGTTCGTCGCTGTAGATGCCCGGCGTGCGCACATAGCCCTTGCCCATTGCGCTGGGGAAGACGCCTTCGGTGACGATCAAGCCCGCCGTGGCGCGCTGGCGGTAGTAGGTCACGGCCAGTTCGGACTGCACGCCGTCGTCGTTGGCGCGCGAGCGGGTCATGGGCGCCATCACCATGCGGTTGCGCAGGGTGTAGCGGCCGATTTGCACTGCTGTCGATAAGGTGTTCATTGGGAGCCTCGCTAAGTGAGTGAATGTGCAGCCATCATCCATTGATTCCCCCATGGGATAAATAGCTTAAAATGAAATCACTGATCCACGGATGGAGCAATCGCAATGTCACTTTTATCGAGCATGGAATTGTTCGTGGCGGTCGCCAACGCCAAAGGGTTCCGGCGCGCCGCCGAGACGCTCGACATGCCCAACTCCACGCTGTCGCGCCGCATCTCGGAGCTGGAAAAGGAAATCGGCGTGCGCCTGTTCCACCGCTCGACCCGCAAGGTCGAGCTGACCGAGGCCGGGCAAGCCTATTTCCGCCGCTGCGAAAGCATCGTGGCGGAGGCGCGCCTCGCGCACGAATCGCTGCAGGAACTGGCGGAGCGCCCCACCGGCACGCTGCGGGTATCGATGCCGGTGGATCTGGCGATCACCTACCTTGCGCCGTCGCTGAAGGCGTTCAGCGCGCAGTATCCGCAAATCGATTTCGAAATGGACCTGACGTCGCGCCGCGTCGACCTCGTGACCGACGGCTTCGATTGTGCGATCCGCATAGGCACACCGCCGCCGACGCCATCAACGCTGATCGCCCGGCAGGTGGGCCTGCTGCCACGCTACCTGTTTGCGTCGCCGGAATATCTGCGCGGCGCGGCGCCGCTGAACCATCCCGACGACCTGGTCAACCATCAATGCATCATCCCGTTCCCGGTCGGAGGTAAGGCGCAATGGACGCTGTCCTCGCGCAAGAAGACGGTCACCATCGAGGTCGGCGGGCGCTATGCCACCAACAACGTCGGCATGTGCAGGAAACTGGCCTCGCTGGGCCTGGGTGTGGCGATTTCCGCCGGCCCCGAGGCGGCCGGGGCATTGGAGCGGGACCAGCTACAGCGGGTGCTGCCGGAATGGGACTTCGCGCCGGTACCGGTGTACGCGATCATCGAATCGCGCCTGATCCCGTCGCGGGTGCGGCTGTTCATCGATTTCGTGCAGGCCAGCCTGAGGGGATACTCCGCGCCGCTGTAGATAAAATACTAATGAATTATCCGGGCGAGAAAATCGCGCGCCCGTTCCGAGCGGGGCGCGGCGAAGAATTCATCCTTGGCGCTATCCTCCAGAATGCGGCCCTGGTCCATGAACACCACGCGGTTGGCCACCTTGCGGGCGAAGCCCATTTCATGGGTGACCACCATCATGGTCATGCCCTCCTGCGCCAGGCCGACCATCACGTCCAGCACCTCGTTGACCATTTCCGGATCCAGCGCGGAGGTGGGCTCGTCGAACAGCATGGCGATCGGGTCCATCGACAGCGCCCTGGCGATGGCCACGCGCTGCTGCTGGCCGCCGGAGAGCTGGCTGGGGAATTTGTCCTGCTGCGCCAGCAGTCCGACCCGGTCCAGGTAGCGCTGGCCGCGCTCGGTGGCCTCGTCGACGCTGCGGCCCAGCACCTTGACCTGCGCCAGGTTCAGGTTGTCGCGCACCGACAAATGGGGGAACAGCTCGAAATTCTGGAAAACCATGCCGATCCGCGCCCGCAGCGCCGGCAGATCGGTGTTTTTGTCGCCGACCGAGACGCGGTCGACGGTAATCCGGCCCTGCTGGAACGGCTCCAGCCCGTTGACCGTCTTGATCAGCGTCGATTTGCCGGAGCCGGAAGGCCCGCAAATCACCATCACATCGCCCTTCACCACACTGGTGGTGCACTCCGCCAGCACCTGAAACTGGCCATACCACTTACTGACGTTATCGATTTCAATCATATACACGCTGAATAAAAAAGCCGGTCCGCACCCGTGCGGGTACGGCTCTACATGCGCTTGACAGCGCCTCTGCCCACAAGGATACTGCGGAACTTGCCCATAGTTTCATCAGCCGGACCATAAAATACCGGTTGCAGCCAATGCAGAATACCCGCAGCGGCGGACACCCCGCCCTCTGCGCAGGCCCAGAGAGACACTACCACAGGAAGCTCATAACATGCATAAACAAAGCCGATTGACCACCTACATCCTCGTCGGACTGGCGCTGGGTATCTTCGCCGGTTACCTGGCCAATACCCAGCTGGCCAAGCCCACCGACTTCGCCGACTACATGTCGCTGATCACCACGCTGTTCCTTCGCCTGATCAAGATGATCATCGCGCCGCTGGTGTTCTCGACGCTGGTCTGCGGCATCGCCAAAATGGGCGACGCCTCCGAGGTGGGCCGCATCGGCATCAAGACGCTGGGCTGGTTCTTCATCGCTTCGGTGATGTCGCTGAGCCTGGGCCTGGTGCTGGTCAACCTGTTCCGCCCCGGCGACGCGCTGCTGGGCCACATGGCCGCCACCAGCGCCAAGTCCGACCTGGTCGTGTCCGGCCTGACGCTGAAGGAATTCGTCACCCACCTGGTGCCGTCCTCCATCGTCGAAGGCATGAGCAAGAACGAGATCCTGCAGATCGTGATCTTCTCGCTGTTCTTCGGTTCGGCCGCCGCGGCGGTCGGCGAGAAAGCCAACGTCATGGTCGCCGCGCTGGACGGCGTGGCCCACGTGATGCTCAAGGTGACCGGCTACGTGATGCAGTTCGCGCCGATCGCCGTGTTCGCGGCCGTGTCGGGCGTGATCGCCAAGAGCGGCCTGGGCGTGCTGTCGACCTACGGCGTGTTCATGGCCGAGTTCTACTTCGGCATCGCGCTGCTGTGGATCTTGCTGATCGCGATCGGCTTCGTCTTCCTGAAGACCCGCATCTTCGGCCTGCTCAAAGAGCTGCGCAGCCCTGTGCTGCTGGCTTTCTCGACCGCGTCGAGCGAGGCGGCCTATCCTAAAACGCTGGAAGGCCTGGAGCGCTTCGGTGTACGCAACCGCCTGGCCGCCTTCGTGCTGCCGATCGGCTACTCGTTCAACCTGGACGGCTCGATGATGTACTGCACCTTCGCCACCGTGTTCATCGCGCAGGCTTACGGCATCGAGATGTCGCTGGGCCAGCAGATGTCGATGATGATGGTGCTGATGCTGACCTCCAAGGGCATGGCCGGCGTGCCGCGCGCTTCGCTGGTGGTGATCGCCGCGACGCTGGGCCAGTTCAACATTCCTGAAGCGGGCATGCTGCTGTTGCTGGGCATCGACCACTTCCTGGACATGGCGCGCTCCGCGACCAACGTCATCGGCAACGGCGTGGCCACCGCGGTGGTCGCCAAGTGGGAGGGCGAACTGGCCGCTCCCGGCGACGTCGAGCTGGTCAAGGCCGCGTAAGCAATACAGGCAACTGCAAGAAAGCCACCTCGTTCAGCGAGGTGGCTTTTTTTTCGTCACAGCCAGGTGCGCTTGCCCTCGGGCTTGGCGCCCATATCCCGCAACCGGCGACGCAATCGCGCGTTGTCGACAAGGACAGAGACCAGCGTCAGCAACGTGATGACGTTGAAAGCCTCGCTACCGAAAAGTCTGAAGAACAATGCCGCGCCACCTGCGCAAATCAAACCGGCAATCAATAAAATCAAACCATCTTTCATCGGACTCTCCTCACCTGCACGACTCGGCGCTTTTTATAAATCTCGGGATGACGCATCATAACGGCCGGCAGCCAAGGGCGGTGCAGGTGATTCGTCTGAGCGTTAAGCAGAACGTCAGCCAGTGAAACTCCGCCTGCCAAACTGCGCCCCGTTGCAACAGCAATACTCCCGATTACGGCGCCGAGATAGTACGAGGCACTCATTGCACCGATAACCAGTAATTTTTCACCGCGAATTCCGGCACCTACCATCTCCGCCACTGTCACGTTCTTGCCGAACTTTTCGGCGAGACCGATCAACGTTGAAGCCGTTGCGGTTGCCAGCTGCACGTTTCCAAAAATACTCTCTGGCGCAGGCAATCCTAAGCCATCCATATTTTCTTTGAAGTATTTGTAAAAGTCAGACATATAGCCTCCTTGGGGAATTCCATAGGAGCGTAGTCCGAATATTCATGATGCGCCTTGTGCGGCCTCACAGCAAGCGGGCGTTGGCACCGTTGTGCGGAATCGTTATCTGGCTTGGTGAGTTTTGTAATTGCATGTCCGCGTCACTCTAGGCACCATGGCCGCGACAATATCCTGGATGCGGAGACATCATGAAATCAACACGGCGCACCGCGCTGAAAACACTGCTGTCGGGCGCCGCACTGGGGCCGCTGGCGGCCAACGCCAAGCCCACCTGGGGACGCGGCGTCGAAGGCCAGCGCAAGGCCGACCTGGGCAACGGCACCTACCTCAACCCCATCCTGTCCGGCGACCATCCCGATCCCACCATCCTCAAGGACGGCGACGATTACTACATGACGTTTTCGTCCTTCCTGTCCTACCCCGGCGCCGTCATCTGGCATTCGCGCGACCTGGTGAACTGGGAACCCATCGTCGCGGCGCTGACCAAACCAATCGGCAGCGTGTGGGCGATGGACCTCGTCAAGCACAACGGCCGCTACTTCATCTACATCCCCGCCGAAGGCAGCATCTACGTCATCTGGGCCGACAACATCCGTGGCCCCTGGAGCGATCCGGTCGACCTGCACATCGACGCCATCGATCCCGGCCACGCGGTCGGCGAGGACGGCAAGCGCTACCTGTTCGTCAACGGCGTGCGCCGCATCGGCCTGACCGACGACGGCCTGGCCACCGTCGGCACGCTGGGAAAAATCTACGAGCCGTGGCGCTATCCGTCCGACTGGGTGGTGGAGATGTTCGCGCCCGAGGGACCGAAGCTGTTGCGCCGCAATGGCTGGTACTACCTGGTGCTGGCGGTCGGCGGCACTTCCGGCCCGCCGACCAGCCATATGGTGATCGCCGCCCGTTCGCGCTCCATCCACGGTCCATGGGAAAACTGCCCGCACAATCCGCTGGTGCGCACCCGCAGCGACAGCGAGATGTGGTGGTCGCGCGGCCACGCCACATTGGTCGAAGGCCCTGCCGGCGATTGGTGGATGGTCTATCACGGCTACGAGAACGGCTACCGCACGCTGGGCCGCCAAGCCTTGCTGGAGCCGATCGAATGGACCAGCGACGGCTGGTTCAAGCCCAAGGGCGGCGACCTGTCATCACCGCTGCCGATGCCGAGGAAAGGCAGCGCGGTTCCGCACGGCCGCGCATGGTCCGACGATTTTACGCAGGACCGCTTCGGCATGCAGTGGAGCTTCTTCAATCCGGGACCGGACGAGATGCGGCGCGCGCGCCGCGAAGCGGGCAGCCTGACCATCGCGGGCAAGGGAACATCACCGGCCGACTGCTCGCCGCTCACCTGCACGGCCGGCGACCGCAGTTATGAAGCCACCGTCACGCTCGACATTTCAGGCGAAGGCCATGGCGGCCTGCTGCTGCACTACAACGAGCGCATGTTCGTCGGCATCGGCTTCAGCACCACCCACATGCGGACCTACCACTACGGCCAGGAGCAAAGCTGGATGCGCGAGAAGATGGCCGTGTCCACGGTGCGCATCCGCGTGCGCAACGACCGCAACATCGTCACCTTCTGGTACGCGCTCGGCGCCGGCGAATGGATCCAGCATCCGTGGCAGATGGAGGTATCGGGCATGCACCACAACGTGTTCGGCGGCTTCCTCAGCCTCAAGCCGGGCGTCTACAGCGCCGGCGAGGGCGCTGTGCGCATGTGCGATTTCCGCTACCGCGCGCTGGCCTAGGTTCCGGCCTAGTTCTGGCCCGCGTAGACCTTCACCAGGTCGTACAGGAAGGTGCGGCCTTCCATCAGCGACTGCACGCCGATGTATTCGTTCAGGCCGTGGATGTTGCCCAGGTCCGGCGTCAGGAAGATGCCGCTGATGCCGTAGGTCGGAATGCCGGCCGCATTCAGGAACTGGCCGTCGGTGGCGCCCGATTGCAGGATGGGCAGCACCGGCACGCCGGGCCACATCTTCGCGGTCAGCTTCTCGACCGGCTCCATGATGGCGCGCGTCAGTTCAGGCGGCGCTGAATTCTCGCCACGTATTTCCAGCGTCTCCACCTTCACCGCCGGATCGTTGATGGCCTTGGCCAGCGCCTCGCGCACCGTCTCCTGCGTCACGCCGGGGAAGATGCGGCAGTTGATGTTGGCGCGTGCGCGCTGCGGCAGCGCATTGGTGGCGTGGCCCGCGTCGAGCATGGTCGCCACGCAGGTGGTGTGCAGCATCGCACCCCAGCTGCTGTTGCGCTCCGAGAGCAGCGCCACCGCCTTGGCGTCGTTGGGATTCTTCACCACGGCCAGCATTGCCGCCGCCACGTCCTTGTGGCCCTCGTTCGACTGGATCTTCGACATGCCCTTCAGGTAGCCGCGGCTGCCGTCGGCCAGCTGAATCGGGAAGGTGTAGCCTTCGATCTTCTTCAGCGCGCCGGCCAGGTGGTAGATCGCATTGTCCTTCTGCGGCCGCGAACTGTGGCCGCCGCGATTGGTCACCTCCAGCCGGTAGTTCTGCGACACCTTTTCGCCCGCCTGCACCGTCATCGACACGCGCTTGCCCGCCGCATCGAGCTCGCCACCCGCGCCTTCGTTGATGGCGAAGCCGGCGTCGATCAACTCGCGGCGGTTCTTGGTCAGCCACTCGGCGCCGTTGAAGGCGCCGCCGGTCTCCTCGCCGCAGGTCAGCGCCATCTTCAGAGTGTGGCGCGGCACGTAGCCTTCGGTCTTGAAGCGCACCAGCGTGTCGGCCCAGATGGCCGCCTGCGCCTTGTCGTCCAGCGCGCCGCGCGCGTAGAACTTGCCGTCCTCCTCGATCAGCGTGAACGGGTCGCGCACCCAGTCCTCGCGCTTGGCCTCGACCACGTCGATGTGCGCCAGCAGCAGGATGGCCTTCGCCTTCGGATCGCTGCCCGGCATGACGGCCACCAGACCGCCCTCCTTCGGATGCGCCGGATCGGCGTACAGGTGCAGCTGCGAATCGGTGAAGCCCGCCGTCTTCAATCGCGCCGCGACACGTTCGGCGGCCAACGTGCAGCTGCCCGCCGATAGCGTGGTGTTGGTTTCGACCAGCTCCTTGTAGAGGGCGCGGAACTTCTGCTCCGTGGGATCGGCGTGCGCGCTCTGCACGCAAGCCATCATGACAGACACCGCACCCAGCACAAAACGAGACTTCATCGTCGATTCCTTAGTTAGAGACTGCGTCCACGGCGTCGTCGGGCGACGACACCAGTTCTTCATCGGCCTTGGCCTGCTGCCGTTGCCACATCTGAGCGTACAAACCATCCGCCGCCAGCAGCGACTGGTGCGTGCCGCGTTCGACGATGCGGCCGTGGTCCAGCACCAGGATCTGCTGCGCGTCCGCCACCGTGGACAGGCGGTGCGCGATCACCATCGTCGTGCGGCTCTTGGCGATTTCCTTCAACTGCGCCTGGATCGCCTGCTCGGCCTTGGAGTCCAGCGCGGAGGTGGCTTCGTCGAAGATCAGGATGGCGGGATTCTTCAGCAGCGTGCGGGCGATCGCCACGCGCTGCTTCTCGCCGCCGGAGAGTTTCAGGCCACGCTCGCCGACCATGGTCGCGTAGCCGTCCGGCAGGCTGTCGATGAAATCGTGGATCGATGCAGCGCGCGCCGCCGCCACGATCTGCTCCTTCGTCGCGCCGGGCTGGCCGTAGGCGATGTTGTATTCGATGGTGTCGTTGAACAGCACCGTATCCTGCGGCACGATACCGATCGCGTGGCGCAGCGTGTCCTGCGTGACCGAGCGCAGGTCCTGGCCGTCGATGGTGATGCCGCCGGCGTTGACCTCGTAGAAGCGGAACAGCAATCGCGACAAGGTCGACTTGCCAGAACCGCTGTGGCCCACCACCGCCGTCGTGGTGCCCGGCGCGATGGTGAAGTCCACGTCGAACAGGATCTGGCGCTTGGATTCGTAGCTGAAGTCCACGTGGTTGAAGCGCACCTGCGCGCCGTGCGTCAGCAGCGGCTGCGCGTCCGGCGCGTCGGCCACTTCGCGGTTCTGGTCCAGCAGCGCGAACAGCTTCTCCATGTCGGCCAGGCTTTGCTTGATCTCGCGGTAGATCACGCCGAGGAAGTTGAGCGGTATGTACAGCTGGATCATGAAGGCGTTCACCAGCACCAGGTCGCCCAACGTCATCTTGCCGTCGATGACGCCCTGCGTGGCGCGCCACAGGATCAGCGTGACGGCGGTGGCGATGATCAGCGACTGCCCGGTGTTCAGCAGCGACAGCGATGTCTGCGACTTGACGGCGGCCGATTCATAGCGCTGCAAGCCCTCGTCGTAGCGCTTCGCCTCGTAGTCTTCGTTGCCGAAGTATTTGACGGTCTCGTAGTTGATCAGCGAGTCGATGGCCTTGGTGTTGGCTTTCGAATCCAGCTCGTTCATGGTGCGGCGGAAGTGCGTGCGCCAGTCGGTGATGAAGATGGTGAACGAGATGTAGGTCACCAGCGCGACGAAGGTGATCACCGAGAACCAGATGTCGTAGTGCGTGACGAGGTAGCCCAGCACCAGCGTGATCTCCACCAGCGTCGGCAGAATGTTGAACAGCGTGTAGCTGATCAACGAACCGACGGCGCGCGTGCCGCGTTCGATATCGCGCGTCATGCCGCCGGTCTGGCGGTTCAGGTGGAAGCGCAGCGACAGCGAGTGCAGGTGGCGGAACACCTGCAGCGCGATGGTGCGCACCGCGCGCTGCGTGACGCGCGCGAACAGGAACTCGCGCAACTCGGTGAAGAAGGTGGTGGACACGCGCAGCACGCCATACGCCACCAGCGCGCCGAGCGGCAGCACCAGCAGCGCCTGCGGGTGCGTCGGCGAAATGGTCAGGCTGTCGATCAGGCGCTTCATCACCACCGGCACGCCGACGTTGGCCAGCTTGGCGCCGACCAGGCAGCCCAGCGCCAGCAGCACGCGCCATTTGTAGACCCACAGGTACGGGAAGAGCGTTTTCAGCGTCGCCGTGTCGCTGCGCGGGGTGGCGCTGCCGGCGTTGTTGACGGGTTCGGGCGGGGAGTTCGGGTAACGGCGCATGGCGGATGTCGGCTTTTTATGGTTCAATCCCGGTAATTGTAGCCCTTCAAGAGAATTCACGATGACCTCCCCCGAAAATCCCACCACCATCAAAGTCGAAACCGTCAACCGCGGCCTGCCAGCGGGGAAAATGCCGGAATTGCGCATGATGCCGGCGCCGTCGGATGCCAACGTCTACGGCGACGTGTTCGGCGGCTGGATCATGGCGCAGGTCGACATCGCCGGCTCGCTGCCGGCCACCCGCCGCGCCAACGGCCGCGTCGCGACCATCTCGGTGAACTCCTTCGTGTTCAAGAACCCGGTGTTCGTCGGTGACCTGCTGTCGTTTTATGCTGATATTGTCAAGGTTGGCAATACGTCCATTACCGTCAACGTCGAGGTGTACGCGGAGCGCAACCGCCTGCAGGCGTGCACCGTCAAGGTCACCGAGGCCACGCTGACCTACGTCGCCACCGACTCCGACCGCAAACCGCGCAAGGTGCCGCCGATCGAAACGCTGATCCACTCCTGATCCGGCGCGGCATGCACCAGCCTCGCCGCGCATTCCTGCTCACCGCCAGCCGCCTGGCCGCGCTGGCCGCCGGCTGCGGCGCGGGTTCCGCTGCCGGCCAGACCGTGCCATCCAGCGCCAGCAAGTCCTATCCGTTCAGCCTCGGCGTGGCCTCCGGCTCGCCGTTGCCGGACGCCGTCATCATTTGGACCCGCATCCTGCACGATCCGCTCAACGCGGCGGCCACGCCGCAGCTGGCCTTCAGCGTGCGCTGGGAGATGGCCGAGGATGAGCGCTTCAGCCGCATCGTCGCCAAGGGCATGGCCAGCGCCGTACCGGAGCTGGCGCACAGTGTGCACGTCGATGTCACCGGCCTGGCGCCGGCGCGCTGGTACTGGTACCGCTTCATGCTGGGCGACGCCGTCAGCCCGGTCGGCCGCACCCGCACCGCGCCCGCCGCCGGCGCCATGCCGGACCAGTTGAAGCTGGCCGTGGCCTCATGCCAGCACTGGGAGTTCGGCAGCTACGCCGCGCACCGCCACATCGCGGCCGCAGCGCCCGACCTGGTGGCCTTCCTGGGCGACTACATCTACGAGTGGGGCCCGTACCAGCTGGCGCATCCGCAAACGGCGCTACGGACCGCTGAGAGCTTCTCGCTGGCCGAGTACCGCGCCCGCTACGCCCAGTACAAGACCGACCGCGACCTGCAGGCCGCGCATCTCGCCGCGCCGTGGGTCGTGACCTGGGACGATCACGAAGTCGCCAACGATTACGGCAGCGACCGCGACGAGCGGCTGGACCCGCGCTTCCCCGAGCGCCGGGCCGCCGCCTACCAGGCCTTCTACGAACACATGCCGCTGCGCGTGCCACCGGCCGACTTCGCGCACCTGCGCATGTACCAGCGCTACGACTGGGGCCGCTTGGCGCGCTTCCATGTGCTGGACGACCGGCAGTACCGCTCACATCATGCCTGCACGCCCGCCGGACGCGGCGGCTCCAGCTCCGTGCTCAAGCGCGAGTGCGCCGAGCTGGGCGATCCGAGCCGCACCATGCTGGGCACCGAGCAGCAGCGTTGGCTGGAGCAAGGGCTGGCGTCATCGCCGGCGCGCTGGAACATCCTGGCGCAGCAAACGCTGATGGCGCAGAACAGCCAGGTGCCGGTGATCAAGGAATCCGACGGCCGCTTCTGGACCGACGGCTGGGACGGCTACCCGGCCGCACGCCAGCGCCTGTTCGACGCGCTGCATGCCAGCAAGGCCAGCAACCCGCTGATCCTGGGCGGCGACGTCCACAGCTTCTTCGCCGCCGAGCTCAACCGAATCCCCACGCGGCCGCGATCGGCGGGCAATCCCGTCATCGCCACCGAGTTCGTCGGCACCTCGGTCACTTCGCCGTCGCGCCCGCAGGCGCGCACCGAGCAATATGTCGCCATGAACCACAGCCTCAAGTACGGGCGCAGCGACAAGCGCGGCTTCATGCTGCTCAACATCACGCCATCCGACACCACCACCTTGTTCCTGGCGCTGGACGATGTCCGCAACGCAGCCAGCCCCATCAAGACCATCGCCAGCTTCCTGGTGCGCGACGGCAGGCCGGGACTGGTTAGCGCTTGATTCGGGGCCGGCACGGCCTATACTGGCTAGACCATCACCGCATGGAGGCGCTACATGTTGAAAGTCACGGAGAGTGAAATCGCGCAAGAGCTGGATAGCTATTTGCACCAGGCTCTGACGCAGACGATAGTTGTGGAACACGCCGAGCGCGACCCGGTGGTCGTGCTGTCACTGGCCGAGTTCAAGAGGCTGCAAGACGTCGACGACCAGCACTGGGCAGATTGTGCCCGCAAGGCCAACGTCGAAGGATATGTCGATCACGATCATGAAGTGCGGCAGCGGCTGGCCGCCGCCATGAAGGACAAACGGCTCGCCTGCATCAGGAAGGGGCTGCATTTCGAACGCCACTAGCTAAAAAAATCGCCTGTCTCAGCAGGCGATTTTTTTTGTTACGCTGCGACTTTTTCGTCGCGCAGCTGACGGCGCAGAATCTTGCCGACGTTGGTCTTCGGCAGCTCATCACGGAACTCGATGTACTTCGGCTTTTTGTAGGCGGTCAGCTCGTGCTTGCAGAAGTCCAGCAGCTGCTCGGCGGTCAGGTTCGGATCCTTGCGCACCACGAACAGTTTAACGGCCTCGCCGGAGTTCTTGTCCGGCACGCCGATGCACGCCACTTCCAGCACGCCCGGATGCGAGGCCACCACGCCTTCCACTTCGTTCGGATACACGTTGAAGCCGGACACGATGATCATGTCCTTCTTGCGGTCGACGATGCGCGTGAAGCCCTGCTCGTTCATGATGCCGACGTCGCCGGTCTTGAAGAAGCCGTCGGGCGTCATCGACTTGGCGGTCTCGTCCGGACGGTTCCAGTAGCCGGCCATCACCTGCGGGCCGCGGATGGCGATCTCGCCGGTGGCGCCCAGCGGCAGCACGTTGCCGTCGTCGTCCAGGATGCACACTTCGGTCGATGGAATCGGCAGGCCGATGGTGCCGGTGAATTCCTTGATGTCCACGCGGTTGGCGGTGGCCACCGGCGAGGTTTCCGACATGCCGTAGCCTTCGATGATCGGCGTGCCGGTCAGCTTGAGCCAGCGGTCGGCCACGGCTTGTTGCACGGCCATGCCGCCGCCGTTGCAGACCGAGTAGGAGGAGAAGTCCAGCTTGGCGAACTCGGCGTTGTTGAGCAGCGCGTTGTACAGCGTGTTCACTGCGGGGAACACGGCCACGCGGTACTTGGCCAGCTCCTTGACGAAGCCGGGAATGTCGCGCGGATTCGGCACCAGCAGGTTCAGGCCGCCCATGCGCATGCCCATGAAGGCGCTGATGGTCAGCGAGTAGATGTGGTACAGCGGCAGCGCGCACACGAACACCAGCTGCTCGGCCTGCGGCTTGAATTGCAGCCAGGCTTCGTTCTGCAGCACGTTGGCGATGATGTTACGGTGCAGCAGCACGGCGCCCTTGGAAACGCCGGTGGTGCCGCCCGTGTATTGCAGGAAGGCGATGTCGTCATGGCCCTGCTTGACCGGATCCAGCGCCAGGCGCGCACCTTCGGCCAGCACCTGCTTGAACGAGACCGAGTTCGGCAGCGAGTACGATGGCACCATCTTCTTGACGTTGCGGACCACGAAGTTGACCAGCATGCCCTTCAGCGTGCCCAGCATGTCGCCCATGGTGGCGACGATCACGTGCTTGACCTGGGTGTGCGCCAGCACCTGCTCCACCGTGGTGGCGAAGTTCTCCAGCACGATGATCGCTTCCGAACCGGAGTCCGTCAGCTGGTGCTGCAACTCGCGCGGCGTGTACAGCGGATTGACGTTGACCACCGTGTAGCCGGCGCGCAGGATGGCCGCCATCGCCACCGGATACTGCAGCACGTTCGGCAGCATGATCGCCACGCGCGCGCCCGGCTTCAGGCCCTTGCTTTGCAGCCAGGCGCCCATCTGCAGCGACAGCTTGTCCAGCTCGCCGTAGGTGAGGAACTTGTCCATGCAGACGTAGGCGTTGCGGTCGGCGTACTTGCGGAACGATTCCTCCAGCAGGTGCGTGACCGAGCGGTACTGCGTGCTGTCGATCTCGGCGGGTACGCCTTCGGGGTAGGACTTGAGCCAAATCTTTTCCATGTCTTATGCAGCTTTCTTGTTCTGGCCGGGAGGTTCGTCGCGCAGCATGCGCCGCAGGATTTTCCCGACGTTGGTTTTGGGCAGCTCCTCGCGGAACTCGATATATTTTGGCTTTTTATAGCCGGTAAATTGTTCTTTGCAATAGGCCATCAACTGCTCGACCGTGAGGTTCGGATCCCGGCGCACCACGAAGATCTTGACCGCCTCGCCCGAGTGCTCGTCCGGCACGCCGATGCAGGCGCATTCCAGCACGCCCGGATGCGCGGCGATCACGCCCTCCAGCTCGTTCGGGTAGACGTTGAAGCCGGACACCAGGATCATGTCCTTCTTGCGGTCGACGATCTTCACGAAGCCGTTCTCGTCCATCACGCCGACGTCGCCGGATTTGAAATAGCCGTCGGCCGTCATGACCTTGGCGGTTTCGTCCGGGCGGTTCCAGTAGCCCGCCATCACCTGCGGGCCGCGGATAGCGATCTCGCCCGGCTGGCCCAGCGCCACTTCGTTGCCGTCGTCGTCGAGGATAGCGATTTCGGTCGACGGCACCGGCAAACCGATGGTGCCGGTGAAGGCCATGCTGTCGGCGCGGTTGCAGGTAGCCACCGGCGACGTTTCAGACAGGCCATAGCCTTCGATGATGGACACGCCCGTCACCTTCAGCCAGTTATCGTTGACGGCCTGCTGCACCGCCATGCCGCCGCCGTTGCAGATCTTCAGGCCCGAGAAATCCAGGTTGCCGAACGACGGATGGTTCAGCAGCGCGTTGTACAGCGTGTTCACCGCCGGCAGCATGTTGAACTTGTACTTGCTCAGCTCCTTGATGAAGCCGCCGATGTCGCGCGGATTCGGGATCAGGATGTTCAGCGCGCCCACCCGCGTGCCCCACATCGCGCAGCAGGTCAGCGCGAAGATGTGGTACAGCGGCAGCGCGCAAACAATGGTGATCTGTTCGGTCACATTGCCCAGCGCCGGCTTGGACCAGGCCTCGTTCTGCAGCAGGTTGGCCACCAGGTTGCGGTGCGTCAGCGTGGCGCCCTTGGAGACGCCGGTGGTGCCGCCCGTGTACTGCAGGAAGGCCGGATCGCCGGGCTCCAGCGACACCGGCGTGAGCTTCATGCGGCCGCCCTGCGACAGCGCATCCTTGAAGCGCACCGCGTTCGGCAGCGAGAACGGCGGCACCATCTTCTTGACGCTGCGGACCACGAAATTGACCAGCGCCCCCTTGAGGCCGCCGAGCATCTCGCCCATGCTGGCCACCACGATGTGCTTGACTTGCGTGCGGCCCAGCACCTGCTCCAGCGTGGTCGCGAAATTTTCCAGGATCAGGATGGCCTCGCAACCCGAGTCGTTGAGCTGGTGCTCCAGTTCGCGCGGCGTGTACAGCGGGTTGATGTTGACCACGGTGTAGCCGGCGCGCAGGATGGCGGCGATGGCGATCGGATACTGCAGCACGTTCGGCATCATCACGCCGACGCGCGCGCCCTTCTTCATGCCGCGGCTTTGCAGCCAGGCGCCCAGGCGCTTGGAGTAGGCGTCGACTTCGGCATAGGTGAGGAATTTATCCATGCAGACGTAGGCGTTGCGGTCTGCGAACTTGTGGAAGGACTCTTCCAGCAGCTGGACCAGCGAGCGGTACTGAGTCGTGTCTATCTCCGTCAGCATGCCGGGCGGGTACGACTTCAACCAGATTTTTTCCATCCTGTGCCTCGTGTCTCGAATTATCGTTGTAAGGTCCGGCGCACAGTGCCGGTTCAGGGTCGGTCATTCGTCTATGCGAACTTCGAGAGCCTACTTATCACGATGCTATCGGGCAGCAAGCTCGGACGCAAGCGCATTTAACCATATTTGAATGCGGCTTCTAACGGCTTTTTATGCTGCATTGCAGCATCAATGTGCGCCTTGCGGCGTGGCATCCGGCTGCTGGGTGGCCTCCGCGTTGAGCAATACCGGGCGGCCCAGTTGCTGCAACTGCTGCTGGCGTTGAACTAGATCAAGAGAAGCTAATTTTTGCACTGCACCATAAAAACGCACGAACGTTCGTTCCTGCTTCAGCAAAGAACGGAAAGCGGGCAGATAATCGTGGTAAGTTCCCACAGCGCTGAGGTGGGCGTTGGTCAGCGGCTCGGCAAACCAGCGGTCATAGCCGGCGTAGCCGCCCCAGCTGTCCTTCAACTTCTGGTAATCGGATTTCAGGTGGGCGAAGATGCGCGCCTTCTCCGCGCGCTTGTGGCGGGTGCTGGTTTTGCTGGCGTAGGTGTCGGCCAGCATTTTGCGGTGGCGTACCAACAGTTCCAGGAAATCCTGGCGGCGCGCGTTGTAGCGGGTGTAGGCCTCGCGCATCGGATCGGTGCCGTACAGCTCCAGCCAGCGCGCCACGCCGGCCTCCTCCACCGCCGTCGCGAAGCCTTCGTTGAACTGGGAGTCACCCTGCACGTACACCACCTGGTGCGCCAGCTCGTGAAACACCATGCGCGCCAGCTCGGCGTCGGAATAGTTGATGAAGGTCGACAGCAGCGGATCGCTGAACCAGCCCAGCGTGGAATAGGCCGGCACGCCGCCGACCTGCACATCGTTGCGCTCCTTGCGCAGCTCGTCGGCGTAGGCCATCGCGTCTTCCTTGCTGTAGTAGCCGCGATAGCTGACGCAGCCGGCGATCGGGAAGCACCACTGGATCGGCCGCAACGACAGCTCCGGCGTCGCCACCACATTCCACAGCACGAAGGGGCGCGTGAGCGCGGCGTAATTTTTGTAGCTGGCGTTGTCGGGCAGGCCCAGTTCCTTCACGGCGAAGCGGCGTATCAACAACGCTTTTTCGAGGCGGGCCTTGAGCTGGGGATCGGTGGTTGGATCGCCCAGCCAGTCTTCAATCGGACGGGCGTCCGACCACAGCGCATACTGGCCCTGGGCGGCCTGCATGTAGTACTTAAATTGCGCGCAACCAGCCAGCATAAGTGCTGCGCAGCCCGCCGCCACCCAGTATCTGGCGCGGACGATTCGGCGGGCTAAGTTGCGCATACATTACCTTCAAGCAGCGACTCTTTCGACTTGTACCAGTGTATCGTAAAAAGTTGGTGCGCGGCCCATATCGGTTAACTGTTGGCTGGTAACCTCATTGGCGTTTTTACCATCCCTGCCTAGTTTTTTCCACCACACTGACAAGCCTACAACAAGGCCCGCGCGCGCCTTGTCCGTGACCCGCGCCTTGGCGATGAAGGTGCCGCGGTCATTGAAGATGCGCACCATGTCGCCGTCGGCGATGCCGCGCGCGGCGCTGTCGTCCGGATGGATGTCCAGGTGCGGCTCGCCCTCCGCCGAACGCAGGCTTTTCACGTTGACGAAAGTGGAGTTGAGGAAGTTGCGCGCCGGCGGAGAAATCATCGCCAGCGGATAGCGCTTGGCCAGCTCCGGATTGCTGGCCACCGACTCATACGGCGGCAGGTAGGCGGGCAGCGGATCGAGTCCGTCGGCCGCCATCGTTGCGGAGTAGAACTCGCACTTGCCGGACGGCGTGGGGAAGCCGCCGTGCGCGAACGGCGCGTCGGGCATGTTGAGTTTCTGCCAGCCCTTGCGCTTCAGCGATTCCCAATCGAAGTTGACCGCGCGGACGTCCCGCGCGTCGAAGGCCATCGCCGCCAGCTGGTCGTCGCTGTCCTGGAAGCACGGGTCGTCAAAGCCCATGCGCGCGGCCAGCAAGCGGAAGATCTCGGTGTTGGCCTTGGCCTCGCCCATCGGCGCGATGGCGGCGTTGTTGGCCATCATGTACAGGTGGCCGTAGGCGGTGTGCGTGTCGATGTGCTCCAGCTGCGTGGTGGCCGGCAGCACGATGTCGGCATAGTCCACGGTGTCGGTCTGGAAGTGCTCCAGCACCACGGTGAACAAATCCTCGCGCGCGAAGCCGGCCATCACCTTGCCCGAATCGGGCGCGATCGCCAGCGGGTTGGCGTTGTAGACGATCACCGCCTCCACCGCCGGCCCGAACTCGGGCGAGCCCGCGCGCAGCAGGTCGTCGCCGATGGTGGTCATGTTGATGGTGCGCGGTTGCTTTGTCAGCAGGTCCGGCCGTTGCAGCGCCGCCTTGTTGGTCGGGAACGAGCCGCTGGACGACAGCTGGATGCCGCCGGCCGGATGGCGCCACGCGCCAACCAGCGCGGGCAGGCAGGCGATGCTGCGCACCGACATGCCGCCGCCGCGCACGCGCTGCACGCCGTAGTTGGCGCGGATCGCCACCGGCTCGCCGGCGCGCGCCATGCCGCCGTACAGCCGCGCCAGGTCGACCACCTCGGCCACGCTGATGCCGCAGGTTTCAGCGGTGCGTTCCGGCGTCCATTCGGCCGCGCGTTGCTTCAGTTCCTCAAAGCCCAGCGTGTGCTGCGCGATGTAGTCGTGGTCGAGCAGGTCTTCGGCGATCAGCACGTGCATCAGGCCCAGCGCCAGCGCGGCGTCGGTGCCGGGCAGCAGCGCGATGTGCTGGTGGCATTTCTCCGCCGTCAGCGAGCGGTAGGGATCGATGGCGATCAGCCTGGCGCCGTTGCGCTTGGCCTCTTGCGCGCGGGTCCAGAAGTGCAGGTTGGAGGCGATCGGATTGCCGCCCCAGATCACGATCAGTTTCGCGTTCTGGAACTGTTCAAGGTCAATGCCGATCGAGCCGCCGATGGTGTACTTGTAACCGGTGGCGCCGGCGGTCGCGCAGATGGTGCGGTCCAGCAGCGAGGCGCCGATGCGGTTGAAGAAACGCATCGACATCGACTCGCCCTGCACCAGCCCCATCGTGCCGCAATAGCTGTACGGCAGGATGGCTTCCGGCGCGCGCTCGGCCAGCGGCTTGAGCCGGGCGGCGATGGTGTCGAGCGCCTCGTCCCAGCTGATGCGCTCGAACTTGCCCTCGCCCTTCTTGCCGATGCGGCGCAGCGGATGCAGCAGACGGTCCGCGTGGTAGGTGCGCTCGGTGTAGCGCGCCACCTTGGTGCACAGCACGCCGGCCGTGGTTGGATGGTCGGGGTCACCCTTGACGGCGGTGGCCACGCCATCCTCGACCGTCACCAGCAGCGCGCAGGTGTCGGGGCAATCGTGCGGGCAGGCCGCGCGGACTTGTGTCGTTGTCATGTCTTGGATCAAAAATCGTGGACGGAAAGCAGTATGGTAAACGAAATGGAGACGATTCCGTCCGCTCTGGATTTGTTCGCCTGACAAGGGCTACAATGGCTGTTCTCGCCGCCCAAAAGGCTGGCGAACCCGATCTTGGAGAAGCAGATGAAACTAGTTGATCCCATCATTGCATTTCAATCTGAAATACAGCAAATCCGGCGTGACCTGCACGCCCATCCCGAGCTGTGCTACGAGGAGCAACGCACCTCGGACATCATCGCCGACAAGCTGAGCGAATGGGGCATCCCGGTGATCCGCGGGCTGGGCCTGACGGGTGTGGTCGGCATCATCAAGCACGGCAGTTCCAAGCGCGCCATCGGCCTGCGCGCCGACATGGACGCGTTGCCGATGCAGGAGGTCAATACCTTCGCCCACGCCTCGCGCCATCCCGGCAAGATGCACGCCTGTGGCCACGACGGCCACACCGCCATGCTGCTGGGCGCGGCCAAGCACCTGGCCGAGCACCGCAATTTCGACGGCACGGTTTACCTCGTTTTCCAGCCGGCCGAGGAAGGCGGCGCCGGCGCACGCCGCATGATCGAGGACGGCCTGTTCGAGCAATGCCCGATGGATGCGATCTACGGCATGCACAACTGGCCGGGCGCGCCGGCCGGCACGATGAGCGTGGTCGAAGGGCCGATGATGGCTTCCAGTAATGAGTTTTACGTCACCGTAAAGGGCAAGGGCGCGCACGCGGCCCAGCCGCACAAGGGCATCGATCCGGTGATGGTGGCGGTGCAGATCGCGCAGAGCTGGCAGACCATCATCAGCCGGCAGAAGAGTCCGCTGGACACGGCCGTGCTGTCGATCACGCAGATCCACGCGGGCAGCGCCACCAATGTGATTCCCGACGAGGCCGAGCTGGTCGGCACGGTGCGCACCTTCACCCAGCCGGTGCTGGACATGATCGAGCAGCGCATGGGCGAGATCGCCCAACACACGGCGGCCGCGTTTGGCGCCGAGGTGGAGTTCAAGTTCCGCCGCAATTATCCGCCGCTGGTGAACCATCCGGCCGAGACCAAGTTCGCGGTCGAGGTGATGAAGTCGGTGGTGGGCGCGGACAAGGTCGACGACAACGTCGAGCCCACCATGGGCGCGGAAGACTTCGCGTTCTTCCTGCAGGCCAAGCCGGGCTGCTACGTTTTCATCGGCAACGGCGAGGGCGAGCACCGCGACGGCGGGCACGGCCTCGGCCCGTGCGTGCTGCACAACGGCAGCTACGACTTCAACGACAACCTGCTGCCGATCGGCGCCAGCTTCTGGGTGCGGTTGGCGGAGATGAGTCTGCCGGCCGCTTAAGCCAGCTTGTCCGGGGCGGTGCCGACGCGCTGCCCCGGGTTCAGGGCTTCCAGTCCCAGCAGGGCCGCCGAATGATCGGCCTGCGGGACAGTCTCCACCAGCGCTTGATAACGTTCGGTCACCAATTGCGTCACCGGCAAGGTGATGCCGGCAGCTTCCGCCGCAGCCAGGATATTGCGCTGATCCTTCAGCTGCGTCTTTACCTGTCCGCCCGCGACAAAATTCCGGTCCAGCATGCGCTGGCCATGCACATCGAGGATTTTGCTTTCGGCGAAGCCGCCGCGTATCGCCGCCCGCATCGCGCCCGGATCGGCGCCGGCCGCCTGCGCCAGCAGCAAGGCCTCGGCCACGATGTTGATGGTGGCGCCGACAATCAACTGATTGCACAGCTTGGCCACCTGGCCGCTGCCGGCCGGGCCCACCAGCGTTGGCCGGCCCATCACGGCCAGCACCGGCTCCAGCTCGGCGAAATCATCCGCACTGCCGCCTGCCATGATGGCCAGCGTGCCGGCCGCCGCGCCGCCCACGCCGCCGGACACCGGCGCATCGACAAAGCGCCGGCCCTGCGCCGCCAGCAGCGCATGGAAGTCCTGCGCCTCGGATTGACGGGTCGAGCTCATGTCCACCCACAGCGCGCGCGGCGCCAGCGCCGGCAGCGCGGCGCGCATCACCTCGCCAACGATGGGGCCGGCCTCCAGCATCGAAATCACGATGCCGGCATCACGCACCGCCTCGGCCAGTTCGGGCACCGCGTGCGCGCCGGCATCGGCCAGCGCGGCGGCCTTGGCGAAGGTGCGGTTCCAGACCGTGACCTTGTGGCCGGCCGCCAGCAGGCGGCGCACCATCGGATCTCCCATCAAGCCAATACCAAGAAAGGCGATTCGCGTAGACAATTCCAACTCCTGAGATGATCAAAAAAGCAGCCACCCCGGAATATTTTCTGGAACCCCGGTACAATCTTGGCAGCCGTATAAATTGAGATACAGCACTAACTACGCAAGGATACTATGTTCACTAAAAAATTGATTGCCGCCGCCGTCGCCCTGGTCGCGATGCAAGGCGCCTACGCCGATGACAAACTGGTCGACTCCGTCGCCATCGACTACGGCAACGCCGCCAAGGTGCAGATGGTGCGTTTCAGCGCCGCCAAGGACTGGAGCGCACGCTGGTTCCAATCGAACGGCACGCACCTGAGCGGCTACTGGGAAGCCAGCGCCGGTTTCTGGAAAGAGAGCCAATACCAGAACATTTCGGGCAACACCGCGCACCTGTGGGACGTGGGCTTCACGCCAGTGTTCCGCTTCGAGAACGACAACAAGAAGGGCCTGTACTACGAAGGCGGCATCGGCGTGCACCGCCTGTCCAAGCTGTACGACAACGACACCTACCGCCTGTCGACCCACTTCCAGTTTGGCGACCACATCGGCATCGGCTACGTATTCGACAACAACTGGGAAATCGGCGGCAAGATCCAGCATTTCTCGAACGGCGGCTACAAAAAGCCCAATACCGGCGTGAACTTCCTCGAAGTCAAAGCGGCCTACCACTTCTAAAAATTTGGGGTCAAGTCTGACATTCGGACACGAGCCCTACCGTAGTACTACGCTACGGTAGGGCTCGTGTCCGAATGTCAGACTTGACCCCAATGTCTTATACGTTCGTTTCGGCGACGATCTTCCAGCTCTTGCCTTCCTTGGCCCAGTATTGCTTCTTGCGCACCGCGTGGCGGAACTTGCCCACCACGATCTGCTGGGTGAAATTGCTGACGATGACTTCTTCCTGGCTCGGCTGGCGGAAATAGCTCGGCTCGGTCACGGTCACGCTGATCTTCTTGGCACCCGGCAGGAAACGGTTCTTGTCCAGCCAGGTGTTCACATCCTCGTCGGCCGCCGACTTGAAGCGCGGCGAATATAACGCCCGCAGGCCGGCATCGTCGCGGTTCTCGACATCGCGGCGCCACGATTCCACCAGCGAGCTGGCGACACGCAGGTCGCGCTCCATCTGCTCCTTGCTGACGAACTCGACCTGGTCGCCGATCAGGATCGGTGTCTTGCCGATTTCCACCGTGCGGGTCAGCGTGTTGAGGTCGTCGTTGCTCACCACCACGCAGCCATCGGTCGACAGTGGCGGACGGCTGAAGGTCTCAGGCGGCGTGCCGTGCACCCAGATGCCGGAACCGCTGCGGCCCTGCGCCTTGTCCCAGTCGTTCGGATAGTCGAGCGGCAGTGCTCCCTTGCCGTACATGTCGGGCAGCTTGATGCCGGGCAGGCGGCCGATGATGTAGTACACGCCCACCGGCGTGCGCATGTCGCCTTCCTTGAGCTTGTTGATACCCAGCTTGCCCTGGCTGACGTAGAAGTCGGATAGCAGGCGGATCTGGTCGTTGCGGTTCTCGTACAGGTAGAGCCGCGAATGCTTGGCGTCGACGATCAGCGCGTGACGCTGGTCCTTGCGCATCTGCAGCAGCGCACGCGGCAATAACGCAGGCGACGGACGGCCGGGCTCGGCCTGCAGGCGCACGGCCGCCTCGCGGCGCAGGTCGGCCAGCTTGGAATCCTCGCCCGGCGGCACGGCGGCGCCCAGCGAGGTCACCGCGCGGGTATGCATCAGCAGGATGTCGCCGCGGACCAGGTGGCCGAGGCGGAAGTTCGGGTAGGCCTCCACCAGCGCATCGGCCTTTTGCTGGGCCACGCGCAGGTTGTGCTCGGCCAGCTCGCGGTAGATATCGGACAGCAGCTCTTCGGGATTGGCTTTACGGACGACCGGCGCCCGCGCAGGCTTTTTTGCGGCGTAGCTGGCCTCTCCTCCCAAGACACTGAGAAGTACCGCGCACAGCAACGCACTGGCACGCCAGTGTTGTGTCAATCTAAAGTGTGACATCAGCTACCCGAAGCTTCCTGCTTGATCTGCCATTTTCCACCATTTTTGACCAGTACAAGCGTCTTTCGGCTTCTGGCCGTCAGGCGATCCGATTCATAAGTCTGGTGGAAGGTCACTTTGGCGGTATTGCCGTTTACGACCACTTCCGGCGCACCCACGTCGACGCGGATGCGGCCTTTGCCTTCAATGCGGGCGCGGCGCTCATCGGCCCATGCCTTGCGCGACAAGCCTTTGGGCGGTTCGAACTCCTGGCTGTAATAGCCGAGGTAGGAATCGACGTTCTGCGCGGTCCAGGCCTTGGCCCAGCCGTGGACCTGTGCCAACACGGCGTCGCGGTCGGCCGTGTCCGGCTTCGCGGCTTTTTCCGGCTCGTGCTTGGCGGGCTTCGGCGGCTCCACCTTGGCGGGCTTGGCGGCTTCAGCCTGGGCGACCACTACCGGCGCGGCTTTGACGGGCGCAGGCGCTGGCGCAGGGACAGGGCTCGGCTTCGGTGGTTCGACTTTGGCCAGCACTGGCGCCGGGACTGGTGCGGCGGGCTTGGCCGGCGCGGCGGTTGGCGCGGGTGCGGGCGGTTTGGCCGGTGCCGGTACGGGCGCAGGCACGGTGGCGGCGGCCACTTTGACGACCGGCGCTGGCGGCGTGACGGACAAGGCCGGTATGCGCTGCAGCGTGGTCGATTTGCCGGCATCGGCAGGAATTTGCGAGATCAGCGGCGGAGCCGCATTGGCTGGCGCGCGCGGCGCGGTCGCCGCCTGGGCCACCTGCGGCGCCGGAGCAGGAACTGGCGCTGCGGTCTCGGGCGCGGCGAACTTGGCGCCCGTGCTGCTGGAGAAATTGCGCAACAGTGTCAACTTGGACTTGGCCGGCGGCGCATTGTTAGCTCCCAACGCCAGCGCCTTGTCATAAGCCTGGCTGGCCATCTTGCCATAGACATCGCCCAGGTTTTCATAGGCCGTCATATAGCTTGGATTGGTGCGCATCGCCTTTTCCAGCGCTACGCGCGCCTTGTCATACTGCCCGCTGGCGGCGTACAGCACAGCCAGGTTGTTGTATGGTTCCGGCAGATCTTTGTAATCCTCGGTCAACTTGGTGAAGACGGCGATGGCCTCGTCCGACTTGTTTTGCTCGGTCAGCAGCACGCCCTTCATGAAGCGCATCTGCGGATCGGACGGGTGTTTGCTCAGGTATTCGTTGGTCTTATTGAGTGCTTCGACAACCTTGCCAGCCTTGGCCAATTTGCTGACGTCGGCCATCTCGTCGGCGCTCGCTGGCGCAGTCGCGAAGATGGTTGCCACGATGCCGGCGGACGCCAGGGCACGGTACAGCATGGATTGGGCTGTCTTGTTTTTCATTGAGGTATAAGGCAAGCACGGAAGAGTACATGGTACACCTTTCGTTTCTTCAGATCAAAATCTAGCTTGTATCTTATATGCCTCTTTTTACGACAAAACACTGCCGGAGAAAGCAAAAAACCCCACCTGGATCACCGGGTGGGGTTCTTTATATAACTAGCCTGACGATAACCTACTTTCACACTGGTTGCAGCACTATCATCGGCGCAGAGTTGTTTCACGGTCCTGTTCGGGATGGGAAGGGGTGGGACCAACTTGCTATGGTCATCAG